>CAZOIX010000761.1:0-2741 GCA_964579685.1 uncultured Mycobacterium sp. | reverse complement strand
TTGCGTGAGGACGGCTACCTGCATGCCCGGCGCGGAGCGCGCAGCACCACAGCGCTGCCGGTCTCGCCCGCCGTCCGGACCGATGCGATGCCGCCCACCATGAGCCTGGCCGCAGCCGCATTGTCCGCTCCGGCGGCAGCCGTGATGGAGGCTTTCGTCGACGCCACCCGAGACGTCACGCCGTATCTGCACGAACCAGGGCACGAACTCGTCGGGGTGCGCGCGCTGCGTCAAGCCATCGCTGAAAGATATTGTGAACGTGGACTTCCCACCGACGCCGACGAGGTATTGGTGACCACCGGCGCGCTCCACGCGATCTCGTTGATCCTGACGACGTATGTGCAGCCCGGGGATCGCGTGCTCGTCGAACAGCCCACCTATCACGGCGCGTTGTCAGCCATCACCACCGCCGGGGCACGTCCGGTCCCGGTGGCGATGACCGAGGCCGGCTGGGAACTCGATGCCGTGCAGGCCGCGATCAACCAGCTCGCCCCGAATCTGGCGTATTTCATTCCCGACAACCAGAACCCCACCGGGATCACCATGCCCGCCGATGACCGGAAACGCTTGGCGCGCATCATCGCCGAGACGCGCACCCGCACCGTCATCGACGAGACGATCCTGGACATGTGGCTGGACGGGCCGATGCCCGCTCCCCTGGCCGCCTCGATGACGACGCGACGCGACCTGGTCCTGACCGTCGGCTCGATGTCGAAGTCGTTCTGGGGCGGACTCCGCATCGGCTGGATCCGCGCCGAGCGCGCCACGATCGCGACGATCGCCGCGTTGCGGCCGTCGATCGACATGGGCACCCCGGTTCTCGAACAGTTCGCCGCCGCAAGACTTCTCGGTCGACGCGACGACGTCCTGCCCGAACGCCGCGAGATCGTGCGCACCCGCCGCGCCCTGCTGCAGTCTCTGCTGAGCCGCCACCTACCGGATTGGGAGCCCGGCCCTGGCGTCGGCGGCATGTCGCTGTGGGTTCGCCTGCCCGCGCCCATGAGCACTGCGCTGTCGGCGGCCGCGTCGCGCCTCGGGCTCGACCTGCCCGCCGGGCCCCGATTCGGCGTCGACGGCACGCTGGAACGGTTCGTTCGTATCCCCTACGCGCTGCCCGAGGAACAGCTCGCTGAGGCCATCGAATTGCTCGCCCGCGCCTGGCACAGCATCACGGGTTCGGCGGCACCGGAGCCGACGACCGGGGACGGCGAGCCCCGGCGCGCTCCACCCCTCCCGCCACCAGACCCAAACCTCCCCATTTACAGACCAACGGCGGCAGTTTTGCGTCTGCTCGCCGGCTTCGCGTGGGCCCAGCTCGCCGGGCACCCCTCAGTCGTCGGGGATGTCGACGCGGCGCATCACACCGTCGCGCGCGTCGGCGGCCTCGATCTCGCCGCGGGTGATGCCCAGGATGAACAGCACGGTGTCCAGATACGGGTAGCTGATGGACGCGTCGGCGACCTCACGCAACGCCGGCTTGGCGTTGAACGCCACGCCCAGACCCGCGGCGGTGAGCATGTCGATATCGTTGGCGCCGTCGCCGACGGCCACCGTCTGTTCCATCGGCACGCCCGCCTGGTGCGCAAAGTCGCGCAGCGCCTTGGCTTTTCCGGGTCGGTCGATGATCTGTCCCACCACCCGACCGGTCAACTTCCCGTCGACGATCTCCAGTTCGTTGGCCGCGACGAAATCCATCTCCAGCTCGTGCGCCAGCGGCTCGATGACCTGACGGAAGCCGCCGGACACGATGCCGCAGTGAAAGCCCAAGCGTCGCAACGTTCGCAGTGTGGTCCGCGCACCGGGTGTCAGCTCGATCTGTTCGCCGTCCTCCTCCAGCACATTGGCGGGCAGGCCGGTGAGTGTTGCCACTCGACGATTCAGTGACTCTGCGAAGTCCAGCTCACCCCGCATCGCCGCCTCGGTGATCTCGGCGACCGCCGCGTGCGCACCCACCCGGTGGGCGAGCATCTCGATGACCTCGCCCTGGATCAACGTCGAGTCGACGTCAAAGACGATCAGCCGCTTGCCCCGTCGCGAAAGGCTGTAATCCTCGAGCGCGATGTCGACGCCCTCATCGACCGCGACACGCGCCATAGCGGCCTGCAACTGTTGATAGGTTCCGCCCTGCGGCACCGAGACGCGCAGTTCCAGACCCGTCACCGGGTAGTCGGACACGCCGCGGATGAAATCGATGTTGACACCCAGGGCGGCCGCTTCGCGTGCGACGACGCCGAATGCCTCGGCGCTGATCGGGCGACCCAGCACGACGATGGTGTGGGTGGACGGCTCCCGCAGGACGGGCATGTCGTCGCTGCGCTCGATCAGGACGTCCAGACCGAAGCCTTCGATGGCGGCGCGCACCTCGTCGCGCAGCTGGGTCCCTCCTGCGACCTCATCAGGACCGGCGACCAGCACGCCGAGGGTCAGTCGCCGGCGGATGACGACCTGTTCGACGTTGAGGAGCTCGACCTTGTGCCGTGACAGCACCTCGAAGAGCGCCGAGGTCACGCCCGGTTGATCGGGTCCGGTGACGGTGATCAACAGCGATGAGCGCTCGCGCGAAGAGCCGATGGGTGATGTCACCTTGCGACCATTACCCCCGGTAGCCCTGCAACCCCGTCAGGTACGGACGTTCTCGTCGTCCAGCCGCGTCACATCGCCGTCGCTGGGCCCGTGTGCCCGGCCCACGTGGGCTTCTGCGCGCATCCGGTCGACCATGTGCGGATAGTGCAACTCGAACG
>CAZOIX010000760.1:0-2748 GCA_964579685.1 uncultured Mycobacterium sp. | reverse complement strand
GCATCAGGATCGCGGCTTGCAGTTCGTTGAGGCGCCGCAGCAAAGGCGCTGTCATCAGCGCATGGGCAGACCCGGTCGCCCGCGCTGTGACGATGACACGCAGCCCTAGTTCGCTTGCCTGCGAGAGCAATCCGATGATGGGAGTCCAGGGCCGTTGCCCGACGAACGGCCCGCTGACGGCGGGGGCGTCGGGAATCTGGTCGACGTCGTCGATGATCAGATAGTGGGTGTGGGTGTTTCCGTCCCTCCGGTAGGTCCATCCGCTGAGCTCGTGCGGAGTGAGGCCGGCAGGCGGGCGGCGCTTCTCGAGCAGTGCCGTCAGCCCCAGCATCGCCGGCGTGATCCGATCGATGTTCGGGGTGTACTCGTTGTCGGGGAACAGCGGTTCGTCGACGAGGTGGAGGCGACGGTCGATCACGGTGAACGCGACACGGTCCGGTGTCGAATGCTCGCGAAGCGTCCGGATCACATGCCGAAGCAACGTCGTCTTGCCCGACTTGGCGTCGCCGAACACCATCAGCAGCGGATTGTCGGCGAAGGCCAACGAGACCGCGGCAAGGTCTTCCTCGCGTTGCCCGACAACCACGCGCTCCGGCGCCGGATACAGCGGCGCCACCGCCGACGAATCCAGTTGGTGTGGCAGCAGCCGTACCGGCGGGGCCGCGACGCCGGGGTGACGCGCATTGATGACCGCGATGTCGTGCAACGGCGGTTCGGCGAAGAGGAAGTGCTCGGCGGCCATCGTCAGGCCGCGGCCCGGCTGGTCGGCGGGCACCGACTCGGCCGGCCGTCGTAGGGCACCGGTCATGCGCACATTGCTGTCCCGTGCGTCAGCCAGCTTGAGTTCCAGCCGCAGCCCCAGCCCGTCGCGCATGGCCAACGGAACCTCGAGCCAGTTCGGTGTGGTGATGATCACGTGAATGCCGTAGGCCATCCCGACATTTACCAGCTCGGTGACCTTGGGCAGCAGCGGGTTCCGCGTGTTGAATGTGTCGGTGTTGTCGCGGCTGAACGCGTACAGGTTGTCGATGACCAGAAAAACTTCGCCGTACTCGTCGCGGCCGCTGTTCCCGGCGTGACCACGAGCTTGCCGGGCGCGCAGGAGCTGCTCGAGTTCGCCAAACGTGCGCCGGATGCGTTCGGGTTCCAGCGGCGAGGCGACACTGCCGACGTGGGCGAGGTCCTGAAGCGCGCGCAGCTGGCCGCCGCCGTAGTCAAGGCAGTAGAAGGTGACGTCGGAAGGCGAATGCAGCGCAGCGGCCGACAGGATGAACGTCTGCAGCGCCGCCGTCTTGCCGGACTTCGGTCCGCCGTGGATCAGCACGTTCGCGGCAGCAGAGGTCGCATCGAAGATCAGCGGGTCGCGCCGCATCGCGAATGGGCGGTCGATCTCGCCCAACGGCCATCGCCATTGGCGCTCGGACACATCCGCGCGTGCCAACAAGTCGTCGAGCGGTATGGGTTCATCCAGCGGAGCTAGCCACAGCGGTGGCGCCTTGGGGCCATAGTGCTCGAGCTGATCGCCGATCGTGGCCACCAGCTTGCGCGGCGGGCGATCCTCATGTGCAGCGGGTTCGACGGCGGTGACCATGTCCGCGGGTGCCTCGACATGTCCTGCGGTGAACAGTTGCGGTGCCGGAACCGATTGCACGACAACCGACTTCTCGACCCTGGGCGGATCGTAGATGCCGTCGACGTAAGTGCTGCGGAATTTGACCGGCATGGCCCCAGGAGTGGGCACCAGATAGCCCTCACCCTTGTGTTCCGGTCCGGCCTCGATGTGGAACGCGTCCTCGACGCCGATGATCTGGCGGCTGACGGCAGGACTCGCCACCTTCAGCCCGATCCGATATGAGGTGTTCTTGTCGATGTCCTTGATGCGGCCCACGTCGAGGGTCTGCGAGGCGAACAGGATGTGGATCCGGAACGATCGGCCCTTACGCGCGACATAATCGAAGAGGTCGGCGTATTCGGGATGATCGGCCAGCATCAGGGAGAACTCGTCGGCGACGACCAGCAGCGTCGGCAACGGTGGCAGGTCGTGGCCGGCCGCGATGGCGGCCTCGTATTCGAGTACCGAATTGAAGGCGCTGCCCTGCACTCTTCGGCCCGCCTCCATCAGCAGCTGTTCTCGGCGCGCCACTTCACCGCGTAACGTGTCGGCGAATCTGTCAGCAAGCGAACGCTTCTCGGCCATGTTCGAGATGACCGCGACGACCTGTGGGAAATCCCGGAAGATGTCGGCTCCCGCTTCACCCTTGAAGTCGGCGTAGATGACGATCAGCCGGTCGGCCGAGTGCGTCGTCAGTAACGACAACAGGATCGACATCAATGTCTGCGACTTGCCCGAGCCGGTCATACCGATCATCAGGCCGTGCGGCCCCATGCCGCCCTCCGCCTCGTCCTTGAGGTCGAAGATCAGCGGTTCGCCGGTGGACGTCACGCCGATCGGTACCCGGAGTTCGTCGGCACGCGCACGCGGTGCCCACAGGCTCGCCACGTCCAGTGCCGCGGCGTCCGGGATGCCCAGCAGCGTCGAGAAGGTGGCCACACCCGCATTGCTCGACCGTGTGTGGTTGGGGTTGGAGTCCCATCGGGACAGCCGACGCGCGATATGGCGCGCGGTGGCGGTGTCGAGATGGTCGGCCGTATCGACATAGGGCGCCCAGCCGCCGGTCTGCCAGCGCTGGAGCTTTCCGTCGGCGAGGCGCAGGAACGGGCGCTCGGGGTCGGCGTACTGCTCGCGGT
>CAZOIX010000759.1:0-2751 GCA_964579685.1 uncultured Mycobacterium sp. | reverse complement strand
CCACAGGTCTGTGCCGCGCACTGGCGCGCCGCGGCGTGAAGGTGGCGCCGTACAAGGCGCAGAACATGTCGAACAACTCGATGGTTTGCATCGGTCCCGACGGCCATGGCGTGGAAATTGGCCGCGCCCAATGGGTTCAGGCGATGGCAGCGCGGGCGACACCGGAGGCGGCGATGAACCCGGTCCTGCTCAAGCCAGGCAGTGACCGCCGCAGCCACGTGGTTTTGATGGGTCGGCCGTGGGGTAGCGTGGCCGCCTCCGACTGGCTGGAGGGGCGACGCGTATTGGCGCACGCGGCGTACACGGCGTTCGACGATCTCGCCGGGCGTTTCGAAGTAGTGATCGCAGAAGGCGCGGGCAGCCCGGCTGAGACCAATCTGCGCGTGGGCGATTACGTGAATATGGGGCTGGCTCGCCATGGGCGGCTTCCGACGGTCGTCGTCGGCGACATCGACCGTGGCGGCGTGTTCGCCGCGTTCCTGGGCACCGTCGCACTGTTGTCGCCGGAGGATCAGTCGCTGATTGCCGGCTTCGTGATCAACAAGTTTCGTGGTGACATGACCCTGCTCGGCCCGGGCTTGTGCGACCTCGAAAAGGTCACGGGCCGATCGGTTTACGGGACGTTGCCCTGGCATCCTGACGTGTGGCTGGACTCCGAGGACGCTCTTGATTTGCAGGGCCGGCGAGCGGCGGGTATGAAGGCTCACCGGGTCGCGGTGGTACGCCTCCCGCGGATCAGCAATTTCACCGACGTGGACGCGCTCGGGCTAGAACCTGACCTGGACGTCGTGTTCGTCAGCGACTCTCGCGGGCTCAGTGACGCCGACCTGGTCGTCATCCCGGGGACCCGCGCAACGGTCGCGGATCTCGGCTGGATGCGTGAGCGTGGTCTCGACCGGGCGGTGGCGGCACACGTCGCTGCGGGCAGGCCACTGCTCGGGATCTGCGGCGGATTCCAGATGCTCGGCCACGAGGTCTGTGACCCTGACGGTGTCGAGGGGTCGGTTCCGGGCATCAAGGGCCTGGGTCTGCTCGACGTCACGACAACGTTCGCGCCGTCGAAGGTGCTGCGACTGCCGCAGGGGACGGGCTTCGGCGCGCCTGCCGCCGGCTACGAGATCCACCACGGCCGAATCACCCGTGGCGCAGGTGCGGACGACTTTCTCGGTGGCGCGCGGATGGGCCGGGTCTTCGGGACCATGTGGCACGGCTCCCTGGAGGGCGACGCGCTCAGAGCTGCGTTCCTGCGTGAGACGCTCGGCATCGAACCGTCGGGAATCTGTTTCGCCGCCGCACGCGAGCGCCGCCTCGACCTGCTTGCCGATCTTGTCGAAGAACATCTGAACGTCGACGCGGTGCTCGCGCTCGCGCGCGGTGGCGCCCCTGCGGGCCTGCCGTTCTTGCCGCCGGGTGCACCGTGAGCACGCTACGGGTACTGCTGCTCGGAGGAACCTCGGAGGCACGGGGGCTGGCGGCACGGCTGATCAAAGACGGTGTGGCCGTGACGAGTTCACTCGCCGGCCGGGTTGCAGAACCGCGGATGCCGGTCGGCCCGGTGCGCATAGGTGGATTCGGTGGTGTCGACGGCCTGCGCGACGCGTTGGCGAACTTCGACGCCGTCATCGATGCCACCCACCCCTTCGCGGCGACGATCTCGGCCAACGCCGTCGCCGCCTGCACTACGGGAGGTGTCCGGCGCCCATTGCTCCGGCTGCAGCGCCGGGGGTGGGAGGACCGCTCCAGCCCGTCGTGGCATTGGGTGGACAATCACCCGCACGCGGCGACCGAGGCGGCACGACTCGGCAACAGGCCATTCCTGACCGTTGGCCGCCAGCGGCTCAGCGAATTCATTCCTGCGCTCGAGAAATCGGCGGTACTCGCACGCGTGGTCGACGAACCGGATATCGTCATGCCGGCGAGTTGGCGAATAATCAATGACCGCGGGCCGTATGACCTCGTGGGTGAGCTGGCCGCGTTGCGCGACCACCGGGCCGACGTCCTCGTCACGAAGGACTCCGGTGGCGAGTACACATGGCCAAAGTTGGCGGCGGCCGAAGCCCTTGAGCTTCCCGTAGTTGTCGTGCGCCGACCCCGATTACCTGACGGTGTGCCAATTGTCAGCCATGTCGAGGCCGCCGTGGCATGGCTGCACACAGTAGACACCAGCTTGCCACGATGAGCACGGCGCCCAGCCCGACGCGCGACGCGAGCCGATTACTGCGCGACACGTCGGCGTGTGTTGGCGGTCTGCCGTCGCCCATCAGCGCACGGTGTTCGACCCTGCCTCCGTAGTACATGTTCGTGCCGCCGAGTCGAATGCCAAGAGCACCAGCGAAACTCGCCTCCAGAATGCCTGCGTTGGGGCTCGGATGGCCGCGCGCGTCGCGTTGCCATGCCGTGAGCGAACCGCGCCGATCGGGACCGATAATCACGGTGAGGCATCCGCCCAGCCGGGATCCCGGCAGCCCCAGTACGTCATCGAGACGTGCTGCAGCCCAACCGAAGCGTTCGTAGCGGGGGTTGTGATGACCGATCATCGCGTCGAGGGTGTTGGCAGCCCGATGGGCGATCAGGCCCGGTACTCCTGCAATGGCACCCCACGCCAGCGAGGCGACGACGGCGTCGCCGGTGTTCTCGGCAACGGACTCGATCACGGCGCGAGCTACCTCGTCGGGCGTGAGATCTGCGGTGTCACGCCCCACGAGGCGGCTGACCTGGCGCCGCGCAGCATCGAGCTCGCCTGCCTTCAGC
>CAZOIX010000758.1:0-2755 GCA_964579685.1 uncultured Mycobacterium sp. | reverse complement strand
GGGCGCTCGGGGTCGGCGTACTGCTCGCGGTGCGGCGGCTGAGATGTCCGGTGTATCAACGTCACACCTGCCAGACCCCCACGCGGCACCAGGACGTTCGGGTCGTCTTCAGGGTCGTCGACGACGATCAGCAGATGCCTGGCAACAGATTCGTCCCCTGATCCGAACGGCGCCCGGTCGTCGAGGACGGGATCAAGCAGCGACCGCAGCTGCGCAATGTCGCCTGTGAGGTAGCGCGCCGGGCCGGCACCATCGACGGATCCAGCGATATCGTTGTGCGGCAGCCACTTCAACCACGACCAGTCATCGCTTTCGACATCCGGCGACGTCACGGCGACACCCAGGACTGCCGGATCATGCCATGTGACCGCCTGCGTGATCCACGCGCGCAACGCACCCCGGACCTCGTCGGCGTCGCCGAGCACCGTGATCCGCGACACCTTGGTCAGATCGATGGTCGACGGCACCGCGCGGACGGTGCGCTGCACATCGAGCAGCCCGCGTAGCGTCGTGTGCGACACCGGTTCGAGGTCTACCTCGTCGGCGCTGTCCTTGACCTGCAAGGTGGCGCTCAGCGCAGTGTCGTGCAGACCCGTCCGCACCACAAGGAAGTCGCTGTCGTGCGGGTCACGCTCCCACTGCCTGCGAGTTCCGGGCACATCGGCCAGTAGAGGGGGGTTCGGATGGGACCACTCCAGCGCCGCTCGCTGCTGCGCCGCGTGCGCGCGGACGTTGTCCCGCACCACCGACAGATAGCGCAGGTAGTCAGCCCGCTCGGCATCGACTTCCTCGGTGCGCATCTTGTTGTCGGTGCCGCGGTAGAGCGCGGTCGCCGCCAGCAGCAGCACGAATGGGAAGAACAACGTCGTCGGCGAGATCAGCCGCATCCCGGTGGCGACCAGCGCGACGATCATGCCGACGATCAGGACGACGATCAGATAGGGCAGCACCCGACGCAGCAGCGACGGCGGCACCAGCCGGGGCAGTTCCGGCGGCGGTTCGATGGCGATCGTGCCCTTACGCGAAGTGGGCGGCGCGATCCGGCGCCGCGCTTCGAAGATGAGCCGGCTCACGATGTGGCCTCCCTCACGACTGCGGGACCGGGGTCTGCTGCGAGCCCGTCGTGCGCCAGCAGGGCGTCGGCACGTGACAGCGTCGGTCCCTGGGCGAACTGGCTGAGCATCGACCACGGTATCGGTAGCGGTGGCGGGGTAAGTCCAAGCGCTGCAATCGTTTTCTGCTCTCCTTCGGTGTCCAGGCCATATCGGACACCGGTGTCGCTGAGCCAGAAGTCGGCGCCGCTGACCGGCCGGCTCGATTCGCCGCCGCCGTCCTGGCCGACCGACTGCACCAGGTAACCGTGACCCGGCGTCAACGCGACCTGATCGGCGGTGGTGCCCGATCCCGCTCCGACCAGCGCCACCGTGCTCTGTTGTTCTGACACGGGAAGTGTTACACCCGAACGCAATTGAAGGGTTGCACCGGTCGCGTCTGCGGGCCGGGTCCACTGCGCGCACGTCAACGGAGCATCGACCGCATCCACGAGGGTCACCGGCTCGCTGGGATACGCGCCGACATCGATGACATCTGCCACCGGAATCCGAGCGATGTCGTCGGCCCCCACCCGAGGTGGTTGGTTGAGCCCGAAGGAGTCCGTATTGCGCAGTATCGCGGAGATCACCGGTGAGATCGGTTGCAGCCCATCGCGAAGCACCGCATAGTGACGCAGGGCGTTGTCGGTGTCGAACGAGGTGACCACCGCGCCGATGGGTGCAGGGACCGGAAGTGGGTAGCGCGTCGGCTCGCCCGCACCGGGGATCACAGGTGCACTCAGCGGGGGCGCTTCCGTGACCGCGTTGAACAACCCCGCGGCGACGGGCCGGGCCGTCGGCGGATCCGTCGCAAGGCCCAGTGCACTGGTGACGGCGCGATCACCGAGATCGATGGAACTGCGACGGCCGTCCCACAGCAGCCACGTCCCCGAATTCGGTCCAGCGTCGTTGGCCACCAGGACGGCCTCGTCGCCGGGCAGTGCCGCGGCGCGTTCGCCGCCGTCGGTGAGCGGGCCGGCGATCAGCGTCACGCCCGTCGCCGGCCCCGAAACGCCGTCGCACACGGTCCAGTCCGCATCATGAGTCATGTTCTGCACCATGCGCTCTGGCGCACCCGGGATGCCGATCAGGTTGCCTCGCGGGAACTGGTCGAGCTCGCTGGTCTTCACCGTCGTCGGATTGTCCGGTCGCCCCGCGATGAGGCGCGCCGACGTCAGGTTCAGCACCGGGTGTAACTGATCCCCGAGACGGACGTAAAGCGCCGACGTGGTGCGGTCCGCGAGAATCGCGTCGTTGCCTGCCACGCCGCCGGGCCTGATGAGCGAGAAGACGAAGCAGCCCGCGAGCCCCGTGACGAGCACGAGCGCCCCGACCAGCACCGCCCGCGACTGGGTCCGCAGCGGGTCGACGAGCATGCGCGTATCGTGCAGCCCGACACCAGATGCGATGCGGCGCCGGATGAATCGCCAGCCCGAAACCTGGTGTCGGGTGACGAACCCGCGGCGGTACGCGACGCGGTCGGGATTCTCGTTGACCGGCGTTCTGGATGCGAACTCCCGGCGGTCCTGATTCTCGCTCATTCGGGCACCGTGAGGCCGAGGCCGCGGAGCAACGGAACAGCGGATCGCGTGACGTCTTCGTCGGTGATAGTCATCAGCTCGTCATCGGTGAAATCGTGTGCTTCGGCGGTGGAACCGCCAGTC
>CAZOIX010000757.1:0-2755 GCA_964579685.1 uncultured Mycobacterium sp. | reverse complement strand
CGTGGGGCGTTGCGGTGAGCGGTCGATCGACGACGACAAACGGTGGCGGTCAGCCTCATCGTCTGGTCTTCGCGCAAGCGCTCATCCCCGGGGCACGCGCTCGACGCCCATGCCCAGCCGTTCCGGTACGTGCATGCGGGCGAAGATCTGCGCAACGTCCGCCGGCGCGGATGCTCGCGTGACCCGACTGACCAGGATCATCGTCGCGAACGCCAGTGGAACGGTGACCGCGGCCGGATAGCCGATCATCACCGCCGGCCAGCCGCCGAGCACGTCGTCGTCGATCCCCCCGGCCACCGCCACCGTCACCGCGGTGCCCGAGAGCACGCCCCCGACGACCAACCCACACGACGCTCCCCATGCCGTCAGTCCTCGCCACCAGATGCCGAGCACGAGTAGCGGACACAGTGTCGACGCGGCGACGGCAAATGCCAGACCGACGCTGCGGGACAACTCCAGCCCGCCGGTGGTGGCCAGCGAAAGGGGGATCGGGATCAGTCCGCCGACGAGAGCGGCCATCCGGAAGTCACGCACCCGGCCGCGCAACACGTCGGTGGCCAGCGCCCCCGCGACGCTGACCAGCAGCCCGGACGACGTCGCCAGGAACGCCGCGATGGCGCCTGCGGCAACGAGCGCGGCGAGCAGTTGGCCCGCCGGGCCCCCGATCGCGGTCGAGGGCGCGAGCAGAACCGCGGCGTCGGTGTTACCGGTGATCAGGACCCGCGGAACGTAGAGCCGCGAGAACACCCCCAAGAGTGTGGGGAAAAGATAGAACACCGACAGCAGGGCGATGACCGCCAGGGCCGTGCGTCGGGCCACCCGTCCGTCGGGGTTGGTGTAGAAGCGCACCAGCACATGCGGCAACCCCATGGTGCCCAGAAATGTGGCGACGATGATCGACAGCACCTGGTAGAGCGGATGTCCACCGCCAAGACCGCCACCGGATGCGATCCACTCGGCACCGCTGCTCGGAGTGCCGGCCACCACGGGCGCCGCCGCGCCCGCCGCGAGCGTCAGCGTCGTTCCCGCATCGAGCGTGTGGTCGCCGGGTCTGGGGATCGGTTGCGCGGCAACGGGTGCGCCGTCGAGCATGCCCGTCACCGTGATGCCGGCCGGCTCATGCACCCGCACCACCACATCGGTCTCGATCGCCACGGTCGTGTCCTGCGTGACCGTCGGTGGCAATGGGCCGCCGAGCTCCCCGCGGTCCGCGACGAACAGGCCGAGCAGCGCCAGGGCGGGGATCGCGATCGCGGTCAGCTTCAACCAGTACTGAAACGCCTGCACGAACGTGATCGACCGCATGCCGCCCGCCACCACATTGGAGATGACGATGAGGCCGACCACCAGCGGTCCCACCCAAACGGGAAGACCCAGAAGGGCTTTCAGCGCCAGGCCGGCGCCCTGATACTGCGGCACCAGATAGTACAGACACACCAGCACGACGACGAGCATCGCGACCTTGCGCAGCCGCACCGAACCCAGTCGGAACTCGGCGAAGTCCGGAACCGTGTAGGCGCCGGACCGGCGCAGCGGCGCAGCGACGAACAGCAGCAGCCCGAGATAGCCCGCGGTGAAGCCGACCGGATACCACAACGCGTCGGCACCGTACTTGGCAATCAGCCCGGCGACACCGAGGAACGATGCGGCCGAGAGGTATTCACCGGAGATCGCGGCGGCGTTCCATTGCGGCCCCACGGTTCGCGAGGCGACGAGGAAGTCGGACGTGGTGCGGGAGAACCGAACTCCGTACACGCCGATCGCGACGGTCGCGATCACCGCCACGAGCAGCGCGGCTGCAGTCAATGGAGACCCGGTCATGGTTCGCTGTCGACGACGCCGACGAAATCGCGTTCCGCTTGCTCGGCCAATCGCACATAGAGTCGCCCGACCGCGTAGAGCAGGGGGTATGCCAGCACGGCGAGTATCAGCCAGTTGAGCCGGATGCCGGCGACGGTGACGGCGGCAAGATCAGGGAACGCCGCGTTGAGCAACGGGATTGCCACGACGGCGCACACCACCACGGCGGCGAGTCGCAGCGCCAGGCCCAGCTGTGCGCGCACCAGGCCACGCACCAGCGCGTCGCCGACCAGGGTTTGTTCCTGAACCTCGACGCGGGTTCGCACCATGCGTGCGCCCCGCCGGTGGGCCAGCACGACGCGTTCACGCTGGGGTTTCTCGTTGCTAGTCATCGGGTTTCAGATTCCGCATCGGATCGCGGACCACGCGGTCACGCAATTCGCGGGCCTGACGTCGGCTCACGGGTAGCTCGATGGCGGGCGACGCACCGTTGGCGCGCAGGCGCACCAGCACCCCGCCGTCGTTGTTACGCAGCCCGATGACCATTCGCAGTGCGACCAGGTAGGACCGGTGCACCCGGTGGAAACCCCTTTCTCGCCAACGACTTTCGAGGGTGCTTATCGGAATGCGGACGAGGTGAGCCCCCGACGCAGAGTGCAGCCGGGCGTAGTCCCCTTCGGCCTCCACCCAGCCGATGGAGTCCCGCGGCACCAGGTGCGTGACGCCGCCGAGTTCGGCGGGGATCACATCATCGTCGTCGTCTTGATCGGGCTCGGTGGCCGCCATCGCGATCACCCGTCGCACCGCCTCGTCCAGGCGGTCCTGGCGGATGGGCTTGAGCAGGTAGTCCAGCGCGCCGACGTCGAACGCCGCGACGGCCTTGTCGTCGTGCGCGGTCACGAAGACGATGGCGGGGCGGTGCGAGAAGTTGGCAAGTATTCCGGCGAGTTCGATC
>CAZOIX010000756.1:0-2756 GCA_964579685.1 uncultured Mycobacterium sp. | reverse complement strand
ACCTTGACCAGAAGTGCGTTGGCTGCGCCGCGTTCGATACCGTCTTCGAGCCGTTCGGGATTGGTGACGAACAGATCGTCGCCGACGATCTGGACGCGGTCACCGATCGCCGCGGTCAGCGCCACCCAACCGTCCCAGTCGTCCTCCGACAGCGGATCCTCGATCGACACCAGCGGATAGGAATCGATCAACCCGGCATAGAACTCGATCATCTGCATGTCGGTGCGGGTTTCCTTCTCGAACTTGTAACCCGTTCCCTCGGTGAAGAATTCGGTCGCCGCGACGTCGAGCGCCAGCGCCACCTCGGACCCGGCCTGGTAGCCGGCGGCCTCGATTGCCGTAAGGATCAGATCCAGCGCCGCCTTGGTGCCCGCGACGTCAGGCGCGAACCCGCCCTCGTCACCCAGGCCGGTGGACAGCCCCTGTTTCTTGAGCACCGCCTTGAGCGAGTGGTACACCTCGGCGCCCCACCGCAGCGCCTCTTTGAAACTGGGTGCGCCGATCGGTGCGACCATGAATTCCTGGACGTCGACGCCGGTGTCGGCGTGCGCGCCGCCGTTGAGGATGTTCATCATCGGCACCGGAAGGATGTGGGAGTTGGGCCCGCCGAGGTATCGGAACAGCGGCAGCGCCGCCGACTCCGCCGCGGCCTTCGCGACGGCCAGCGAGACACCGAGGATGGCGTTGGCCCCCAGGCGCGACTTGTCCGGGGTGCCGTCGAGATCGAGCAGGGCCTGGTCGACCAGCCGCTGGTCATCGGCGCTGAGCCCGATGACGGCGGGCGCGATCTCGTCGAGCACGGCCTCGACGGCCTTTCCGACGCCCTTGCCGCCGTAGCGCGTGCCGCCGTCGCGCAGCTCGACCGCTTCGTGTTCACCGGTGGATGCACCTGACGGCACCGCGGCCCTGGCGAAGGTGCCGTCCAGCAGGGCCACCTCGACCTCGACCGTCGGGTTGCCGCGGGAATCGAGGATCTCGCGGGCTCCGACCTGCTCGATGATGGGCACTGGCTTCTCCTTGGTCGTGTGAGGGACGAGGTTGAGCCTAGAGGTTGAACCGTCGCGCGGCGTCTTTAGAGGGGGTGTCCGTCGGCGTAGGCCGTCGCCCAGTCACGCACGGTGCGTGCGTACTGGTCGGAATGGTTGTATGCGCGCAGGGCGTCCATCCAGCCCCGCGGTGTGGACAGGTCCTTGCCGCGCCAGCACAGGTAGCCCGCCGCCGACAACGCGGCGTCGTCGAAGTTGTCCGGGCTGATGACGCCGTCGTTGTTGGCGTCGACGCCGTACAGCTTCCAGGTGTCGGGGATGAACTGCATCGGGCCCATCGCGCGGGCGTGGATCGAATCCTCGTCGTGGCTGACACCCTCGTCGTCGATGATCTCGAGGTTTCCGTTGGTGCCGTCCAGCCGGACCCCCCGAATCGGCGGCGTGACGTCGCCGTTCTCGGCGATCGTGGCGCCCCGGAAGGTGCCGTGGTGGCTCTCCACCTCACCGATGCCTGCGAGCGTGGTCCACTCCAGGTGACAGTCCGGATTCTCCACCTCGGCCACCCGCGCGGCGTAGGCGTAGGCCTCCAGGGCCTCGACCGGAATTCCCAGCGCCGGGGCGCGCTCAGCCGCCCATTCGCGCAGCTGATCAGCGGGACGACCCTCGGCGTACGTATCGATTTTGGGCACGGGATCACCCGCAGGAGGTGGCACCCCCTCCGGAATCGGGGTGCCCACCTGCCATGAACAGCTAGAGGCCATGAGCAGCGCCGTCGCTCCCACAACCGCCACCGCCCGCACCCAACGCACGCGCGACACCAAACTCCCTCGAACCAACCCTCGGTCACTGACATCGTCCCACGGGCTTTCGACACTGTGGGCAGGCGTGGCCGACGCTTTCTACGCCGGTCCCCAGTTAACCGGGGTCATCGCGATTCGGCGACCACCTCGTGATCCTGTACGTCGTCGTCTGAAACGGGCCAGTGCGCGCGCCACTCGTCCTCGGCGACCTCCCCGAGTGGCGAGACGTCGAGCTCCTCGGGGACGTCTTTTCCGCGTCGGCCGGCCGCGACCGCCAGCTCGGTCGTGCGCACGGTGTCCATGAACTCCAGCACCGACGCACGCAACCTGTTCTCGGAGTCGACATGTGCGGCCACGCTGATCGACGTCATGGACGTCGGTATCAGATCGGCGGGCAGGCCCGCCCCTGTTGCGCGTTCAATGACCTTCTGCGCCAACGCCAATGCGGGTTGTCCGGTGGGCACGTCATCCATCACCGAGCGGACACCCTTGCTCGACCTCTCCTGGGCCTTGCGCTCTTCCCATTGTGCGAGTTGATCTTCCAGCGAGATCTCCTCGCCGGCCAGTACCGCGGGCACCCTGTTGACGAGCTTGCGGATGAGCGAATCCGCGACGTCGTCGATGGAGAACGGGTGCTCGGGAGCGTCCTCGGCGATGCGCGCGTGAAAGAGTACCTGCAGCAACACATCTCCGAGTTCGTCGCGTAGCGCGTCGGCGTTGCCGCTGCGCACCGCGTCGAAAACCTCGTAGGTCTCCTCCAGCAGATAGCGGCGCAGCGAGTCGTGCGTCTGCTGGCTTTCCCACGGGCCGTTGGTCCGCAGCTTGTCCATCATCGTGACGGCGTCGATGAGCCGCTCTCCCGGTTGCGAGCCATCCGCCGCGATGAGCTTCTCGCCGGCCGCGAGCCGGGCCCGCACCTGCGGATGTTCCGGATCGGAGGACAGCAGCACCGGCGCTGGGGTGTCGGCGT
>CAZOIX010000755.1:0-2758 GCA_964579685.1 uncultured Mycobacterium sp. | reverse complement strand
ATTCCCGGCCTGCCGTTCGTCCCGAACCCGGTACAACCGGCGCCGTAGCTTCGGCGGCGGTCCTAGGCTGTCGGCCATGAGGCAGACCGACGGCTTGCTCTTCGATCCGAAGACCTACGACCCACCGCAATTCGACGCCGAGACGCGGCGATTGTTGCGCGCCACGATCGACTGGTTCGAGGGTCAGGGCAAAAAGCGCATCCTCGATGACGATCTCGCCGCGCTGTGGCCCGGCGATTTCGTCGACTTCGTCAAGCGCGAGAAGCTGTTCGCGACATTCCTCACGCCATCGGAGTTCGGCGGTGGAAACCCGGACAAACGCTGGGACGCCGCGCGCAATGCCGCCCTCTCGGAGATCCTGGGGTTCTACGGGCTGACCTACTGGTACACCGAGCAGGTCACCATCCTCGGGCTCGGGCCCATCTGGCAGAGCGAGAACAAGGACGCCAAGCTCAAGGCCGCCGATGACCTCGACGACGGCGAAGTGATGGCCTTCGGGCTGTCCGAACGCGCCCGCGGTGCCGACGTCTACAACACCGACATGGTGCTGACGCCGGCGAGTGAGCAGGACCGTGCCAACGGCATCCTGTACCGCGCGACGGGGGAGAAGTACTACATCGGCAACGGCAACGTCGCCAGCATGGTGTCGGTGTTCGGCCGGCGCGGCGATGTCGAGGGCCAGGACGCGTATGTGTGGTTCGTCGCCGACAGCCAGCACGACAACTACCACCTCATCGACAATGTCGTGCACATGCAGATCTACGTCAGCACCTTCGCGCTGGACAACTACCCGGTGCGGGAGGAAGACATCCTGCACACCGGCGTGGAAGCCTTTGCCGCGGCACTGAATACGGTGAACGTCGGCAAGTTCAACTTGTGCTCCTGCTCGATCGGCATGGCCGAGCACGCGTTCTACGAGGCGATCACGCATGCGCAGAACCGCATCCTGTACGGCAACCCGGTCACCGAGTTCACCACGTGCGAACCAACTTCGTCGACGCGTACTCCCGGCTGGTCGCGATGAAACTCTTCAGCCAGCGTGCGGTCGACTACTTCCGCAGCGCAAGCCTCGACGACCGGCGCTATCTGCTGTTCAACCCGATGACCAAGGCCAAGGTCACCATGGAGGGCGAGACGGTGCTGCGGTCACTGCACGACGTGATCGCCGCCAAGGGGTACGAGAAGAACACCATGTTCCGCGAGGTCTCACAGCTCATCGGCACCCTACCCCGGCTGGAAGGCACGGTGCACGTCAACGTCGGCCTGGTGCTGAAGTTCATGCCGAACTACATGCTCAATCCCAAGGAGTATCCGGCGATCCCGATGCGCAACGACGCCGCGGACGACACCTTCTTCTGGAATCAGGGGCCCACCCGTGGTGCCGGCAAGGTGCAGTTCGCCGACTGGACGCCGGTGTACGAGGAGCATGCGGGCATCCCGAATGTCGCGGTGTTCTACGACCAGGCCAAGGCGTTCCGGGAGTTGCTCCTGACCGCCGCGCCGGACGCCGAACAGCAGAAGGATCTGGACTTCCTGCTCACCGTCGGGCACCTGTTTTCGTTGATTGTGTACGGGCAGCTCATTCTGGAGCAGGCGGCGCTGACCGGACTGGACAACGACATGCTCGACCAGATCTTCGACTTTCAGGTACGCGACTTCAACACCTATGCGGTTGCGCTGCACGGTAAGCCGACGGCGACAGCCGCGCAGCAGGACTGGGCGCTGAGCGCCATCCGCAAGCCGGTTCCCGACGCCGAGCGGTTCCACAGAATCTGGGAGCGAGTCAAGGCCTACGACGGCGCTTACGAAATGGCACCCTAGCGAATGGCAGGTTAGCCCGACCTCTTCCGTTTGATGAGCACCAGATGGGCCAACGGAATCTGCATTTCCTCCGGCGCGGCCGCCAGCCGCTGGGCCACCCCGGACTCTAGGCGATCGAGAACCTGCGCGGCACGGGCGTCGCCGGAGCCCCCCGCGAGCGCGTTGACCAGGGTCGGGAACGCGGACGCACGTATGAAGGACGCCCATTGCGCGCCAAAAGCCTTTTCGTCGTGGTCGATTCGGTACTGCGACCAGAACCTGTCCTCGGCGTTGAACACCTCGAGGTGGTCGATCTCGAGCTGTTCGAAACGACCCGACGGGGCGAACGGCGTGAAGAAATCCGCGGCTTTGCGTCCCACCACCGGGACACACATCCGGTGAACCTCCTCGGCGGTGATCAGCCCGGCGCCGCGCAGTTCGTCGATTGCGTCGAGCAGGGCCGCGAACATCGGGCGATAGCCGAATTCACCGTCATCGTCGACGGCCATCGTCATCACCACAAGGCGGCCGCCGGGACACAGTTCCCTGCCGCGGAACGCGATGAACTCATGCCAGTCGTGCGCGGCCTGCTTCGCGTATTTCGCCCGCACGGCTTCGTCGTCGCTGTAGGCGACCTGGATGTGGTCGGGTATGGGCGAGGGAACCTGGCTCAGCCACTGGATCGACCACGAACTCCAGCCCAGGTTTACGCTGCTCGACGGCAGGATCTGCTCGTAGAACGACCGTCCGACGGCAGAGGCGAACGTCGCCTTGTCCTTGGCGAGGTAGCTGTCCGGATCCTGCGACAGGGTCGAGAACATTGCCGTGAAGTCGTTCTCGGGAACGTCGGTGTGCACGACGAGGGCGGAGTGGTCGTGCCGGGTCCGCTTGCGCAGCACGGTGATTGCCGCGCAGATCGGCAGCAGGGAGTTGTGGCCGGTCGATGCCCCGTAGTCGG
>CAZOIX010000754.1:0-2763 GCA_964579685.1 uncultured Mycobacterium sp. | reverse complement strand
GATCAGCAGCACCTCGACGAGCCGCTCCAAAATCACCTCGCGGCAAGGATGTTGGGCGACCGCCTCCTCGGTGATGAGGTCGACGATCCGGCTCAGCCGGGCCGAGCCCGGTTCGCCGCGGCGGACGAGAACCGTTGGCGGCAGCAGCTTTACAAGAAGCGCAGCGTTGGCACGATCAAAGCGGAAGTAGCCGCCGAGCATCCGCATGGGCGCCGAGCCGTCCGGCGAGCCGTAGTGCGTATCGCCCGTGGGATAGAGCTGGACGTCGACCGGCTCGAGGTCCGGCGCACTGGCCATCACGAAGCTCGGTGTCTCGGGGAACAGCAGAAAGTCGCCTCGGCGCAGCTGCAACCCCTTGATTCCGTCCGGATCAAGCCAGCAGCTGCCCTCGATCATCAGGCAGAAAGACGGATCGGCGTACCGCGGCTTGCGGACGCTCCACTGACCCGCGCCGCTCACCACCTTCGACAGCACAACCTGCGGGCGCAACAACGGAATGATCGCTTCGAGCGGATCGGCGGCTCCGGTGTCCCGGGCGGGCATGCCGTCAAGATATCGCCCCGGCGTTCGCCAGCTCCACCGCGTCGGCTCCGGCCGGGAAACGGAGCCGACCCGACGTATCGGTCGCGGCGCGATAGACGGCCTCGGCCACGTCGGCTTCGGTGGTGAACACGGTGGCCTGCCCGAACGCCTCGAAAATCGGCGCAGCGAAGGCCTGGTACGCCTCGGGCACGAGCCCGTCCATCCGGGTCGCTCCGTTGCTGGTGAAGCTTGTCGACGGGCCATAACCGGGCTCGACAAGCTTGGCGGTGACGTTCACCGCGTCCAGCTCGAGCGCCAGCGACGCCGTGAACCCTTCGATCGCCATCTTGCTCGCGGTGTACACCGCGGCCAGCGGCATCGCCGTCAACGTCACGCTCGATGTCACGTTGACGACGACACCCGATCCGCGCTCGCGCATCTGGGGCAGGACGGCCTGCGTCATCGCCATCACGCCAAAAGTGTTGGTCTCGAACACTTCCCGGATGGTGGTCATCGGCATGGGCTCGAAGGCCCCGACGACTCCGATTCCGGCGTTGTTGACCAGCACGTCGATCGGTCCGCTGGCTTCGATTGCTGAACAGATGCTGTCGGGCTTGGTCACGTCGAGCGCCGTCAAGCGGATTCGATCCGATTCCGGGAGCAAGCCGTTGCGCGGTGTACGCATCGTGGCGATCACGTTCCAGCCGTTCGCATGGAAATGACGCGCGGTTTCGAGTCCGTAGCCGGACGAGCACCCTGTGATGAGGACTGTTTTCATACCGCTGACGCTACGAGCGCCCATCCAGACGATCAATACCGCTGAGTCCTAAAAACATTACAGATCGTCTTGACTGCCCAGCGCTCGGCACACCCCTCACCGAGCGTGCATTGCCTGCGAATAAACGTCCGCAATTTCGCACTGTGCGCACGTTCGTCGCGTTAATTCACCAAACTCGAGTGGATGCGTCCGTGAATTGGTCGACCATAGTTGGCCGCATCGATTGGCGTCACGAATCCCGAACGCTACGTTGGGTATTCGCGACGGCCCGGAGATCTTCGACGCGCTGAGCCGTCAGGTGTAGAGCGACTCGAACTTCCGGATCGACCGGTCGATGTCGCCCTTCACGGCACGCACCGCGGCCATTCCGATCGGCCCGAACAGCGGCGCACCACCCAGTTCCATCTTCATCGTGAACGAGCAGCCCTGCTTCGTGGGTGCGACCGTCATCTTCAGCGCGTACTTCGTCCCACCGACACCGTCTCCGGTGATGGCGATCAGTCGCGGCGGATCAAGTTCACGGATGGTCCACCTGACGCGGTTGCGCATCCCCTTCGCGCCCGCCACGCCGACGATCTCTGTCCCCACCTCCAGCTCGGACGGCAGGTCGCTGCGCCAACCCTCGTGCATCGAGAGCCAGTCACCGAGTGTCGACAGGTCCGATACGTGTTCCCACGCATCCTCGGGGCTGATCGACAGATCGCGGGACAGTTCAAGCTTGGCCACGCCGAAATCCTAGGTGGGCACGTCGGGACGCGAATCGGCGGCGCGCCGATCGGCGTCCGGCACTGGTCTCGGGGCTAATTTGTTGGCATGGACGTCTGGCTGGCCGCGGATCCCCCGTTCTTCGGCGGCCCCGGGCAGGGCACGCGTCAGATCGTCGAGCTGTTCGTCGCGTTCGGACTCACGGCGCTGATCGGCTTCGAGCGCGAGCTGCAGGGCAAGAGCGCCGGCGTGCGGACGCAGACGATCGTCGGCACGGCATCCGCGCTGATCCTGCTGGTCAGCAAGTACGGCTTCGGCGACGTCCTGCAGGACGGACTGATCGTCGTCGACCCGTCCCGTGTCGCCGCCCAGATCGTTTCGGGCATCGGTTTCCTCGGCGCGGGCATCATCATCTTCCGGCGTGGTTCGGTGCACGGGCTGACGACGGCGGCCGCGGTGTGGGAGTCCGCCGCCATCGGTATGGCAGCAGGGGCTGGTCTGCTCCTCCTGGCCATCACCGTGACGGCGATGCATTTTCTCGTCGTCGTGGGTTTTCTGCCGCTCGCGCGCTGGCTCAATTCCCGGCTGGCCGGGTCGGTGACCATGCATGTCAGCTACGAGGCAGGGCAAGGGGTGATGACCCGCCTTCTGCAGGCGTGTGAGCGACGACAGTGGCAACTCACCGACCTCGCGAACGACACGACGATACCCGCGACCGGTCCGGGACAGTCCGGGGTGCTGCTGACACTGTCCGGCAA
>CAZOIX010000753.1:0-2763 GCA_964579685.1 uncultured Mycobacterium sp. | reverse complement strand
GCACCTCGCGGGGGCCCTGGACACGCAGCACCTCGTGCGGATCGGCCGAGCCTTCCATCAGCTGCTGGCCCACCTCGACGTGGTCGCCGTCGGACAGCAGCCGCTCGGTGCCGTCCTCGTGCTTGAACACCTTCAGGCGCTGACGACGAGACAGCTTGTCGTAGACCACTTCCTCGCCACCGTCATCCGGGATGATGGTGATCTTGTAGAAGCGTTCGCCCTCCTCGAGTTGCACGCGTCCGGTGACGTCGGCGATGGGCGCCTTGTCACGCGGGATACGGGCCTCGAACAGCTCCTGCACGCGCGGCAGACCGCCGACGATGTCGCTGCCGCCGGACACACCACCCTGGTGGAACGTCCGCATGGTCAGCTGCGTGCCGGGCTCGCCGATGGACTGCGCGGCGACGATGCCGACGGCCTCGCCGATGTCGACGAGCTTGCCCGTCGCCATCGAGCGGCCGTAGCACATGGCACACACACCGGTGCCCGTCGCGCAGGTCAGCACCGAGCGCACCTTGACCTCGGTGATGCCCGCGGCCAGCAGCGCCTCGATCGCCGGGTCGCCCAGGTCGTGACCGCGCTCGACGATCACGTTGCCCTTGGCGTCGACGGCGTCGGTGGCCAGCGTCCGCGCGTAGGCCGACGTCTCGATGTGCTGATCGCGGATCAGCGCACCGTCCTTACCGGAGCCCTGCAGCTCGGCCAGCGTGACGTTGATGCCGCGCTCGGTCTCGCAGTCGGTCTCGCGGACGATGACGTCCTGGCTGACGTCCACCAGACGACGGGTCAGGTAACCCGAGTCGGCGGTACGAAGTGCCGTGTCCGCCAGGCCCTTTCGCGCACCGTGGGTGTTGATGAAGTACTCCAGCACCGTCAGGCCCTCGCGGAACGAGGACTTGATCGGCCGCGGGATGAACTCACCCTTCGGGTTGGTCACCAGACCCTTCATGCCCGCCAGCGTGCGGGTCTGGGTCAGGTTGCCCGTTGCGCCCGACTTCACGATCGTGATGATCGGGTTGTCCTCGGGGTAGTGCGCCTCCAGCGCGTCACCGACCGCTTCGGTGGCGTTCTGCCAGATCTTCACCAACGCCTCGTTGCGCTCGTCGTGGTTGAGCGCGCCGCGCTGGTACTGCTTCTCGATCCGGTCGGCCTCGAGTTCGTGCCGCTCCAGGATCTCCTGCTTCTGCGGCGGCACCAACACGTCGGCCATCGACACGGTGACACCCGAGCGGGTGGCCCAGTAGAAGCCGGCGTCCTTGAGCTTGTCCACCGTCTGCGCGACGACGATCATCGGGTAGCGCTCGGCCAGATCGTTGACGATCCGCGCCTGCACCTTCTTGTGCATCTGCTCGTTGACGAACGGATACGCCTGCGGCAGAAGCTCGTTGAACAGCACCCGGCCCAGCGTGGTGTCGGCGGTCCAGGCGTCGCCCGGCTTCCAGCCCTCGTCGCCGAACAGTTCGGCCTCGAGTTCGGTAGGCGGACGCAGCTGGGTCAGCCGCACGCGGATGTTGGCGCGCACACTCAGTGCACCGCGGTCCATCGCCATGATCGCCTCGGCGGGCGAGCTGAACACACCCGTCTCCGGCTGGTCCTTGGCGGCGGCCACGAACTCGCCCTTGTCGCCCTCGATCATGGTGGTCAGGTAGAACAGCCCGGTCACCATGTCCAGACGCGGCATGGCCAGCGGGCGGCCCGACGCCGGCGACAGGATGTTGTTCGACGACAGCATCAGGATGCGCGCCTCGGCCTGCGCCTCCGCCGACAGCGGAAGGTGCACGGCCATCTGGTCACCGTCGAAGTCGGCGTTGAACGCCTCGCAGACCAGCGGGTGCAGCTGAATGGCCTTGCCCTCCACCAGCTGCGGCTCGAAGGCCTGGATGCCGAGGCGGTGCAGCGTCGGTGCGCGGTTCAGCAGCACCGGGTGCTCGCCGATGACCTCTTCGAGGACATCCCACACCTGGGGACGCTGGCGCTCGACCATCCGCTTGGCGCTCTTGATGTTCTGCGCGTGGTTCAGGTCGACCAGGCGCTTCATCACGAACGGCTTGAACAGCTCGAGCGCCATCAGCTTGGGCAGACCGCACTGGTGCAGCTTGAGCTGCGGGCCGACCACGATGACCGAACGGCCGGAGTAGTCGACGCGCTTGCCGAGCAGGTTCTGGCGGAACCGGCCCTGCTTGCCCTTGAGCAGATCGGACAGCGACTTCAGCGGACGGTTGCCCGGCCCGGTGACCGGACGGCCGCGGCGGCCGTTGTCGAACAGCGCGTCCACCGACTCCTGCAGCATGCGCTTCTCGTTGTTGACGATGATCTCGGGCGCACCGAGATCGATCAGCCTCTTGAGCCGGTTGTTGCGGTTGATGACGCGGCGGTACAGGTCGTTCAGGTCGGAGGTCGCGAAGCGGCCACCGTCGAGCTGCACCATCGGACGCAGCTCCGGCGGAATCACCGGAACAGCGTCGAGCACCATGCCCATCGGCGAGTTGGTGTTCGACTGGAACGCCGCGACGACCTTGAGCCGCTTGAGGGCACGAAGCTTCTTCTGGCCCTTGCCGTTACGGATCACGTCGCGCAGCTCGTCGGCCTCGGCGTCGATGTCGAAGTTCTCGATGAGCTTCTTGATCGCCTCCGCGCCCATGGCGCCGGTGAAGTACTCGCCGTAGCGGTCGATCAGTTCGCGGTAGATCACCTCGTCTACGATGAGCTGCTTGGGAGCCAGCTTGGTGAAGGTGGTCCAGATCTCGTCGAGCCGGTCCAGCT
>CAZOIX010000752.1:0-2766 GCA_964579685.1 uncultured Mycobacterium sp. | reverse complement strand
GAGCGGCACTGGTGGCAGTTCGAGGGGGCGAAGGAGCAGCGTATCCGCGAGACGTTCGACCTGTCGGCGACGCGCTACTACCAGGAGCTGAACCGGCTGATTGACCGCGACGACGTGCTCGCGTTCGACCCGCTGCTCGTGCGCCGCCTCCGCCGCATGCGCGCCGAGCGGCAGCGCAGCCGTTCTGCGCGGCGGCTCGGCATCGACGCCTAAACTGCGCCATGGCCAGACGCCAGCTACGCGCCGTCCCCGAGACCCCACCACGGGCGGTCCTCTACCTCCGCCAGTCCGTCTCCCGGGACGACTCCATCAGCCTCGAGCTGCAGGAGGCCGCCGGCCGCGACTACTGCCGCCGGCAGGGCTACACCGTCGTGGCCGTCGAAGCCGACCCCGGGATCAGCGGCCGCACGTGGAAGCGTCCCGCGGTCCAGCGGGTCATGACGATGATCGACGACGGCTCGGCCGACGTCATCGTCTTGTGGAAGTGGTCGAGGTTGAGTCGTTCCCGTCGGGACTGGGCCATCGCCGTTGACCGCGTCGACGTCGCCGGCGGGCGCATCGAGTCCGCCACCGAACAGGTCGACGTCTCCACCGCTACCGGTCGCCTCGCCCGCGGCGTCCTCGCCGAGTTCGCCGCGTTCGAGTCCGACCGCATCGGCGAGGTGTGGAAGGAAGTCCAGCAGTCACGTCTCGCCGACGGGTACGCCCCCAACGGCAAGCCCCGATTCGGCTACCAGTGGGACCCCGTCCAGAAGCTCCACGTCCCCGACCCCGAGACGGGGCCCGTGCTGGCAAACCTCTACAGCCGCTACCTCGCCGGCGCGTCGATCTACACGCTGGTGCGGCACCTGAACAGCGAGCGGATCCTCACGACGTCCGGGAACCTGTGGAGCGACCGGTCGCTGCGCAGAGTGATGGACGCCGGGTTCGCGGCCGGGTTCATCCAGTGGCGCGGTGAGCGCCATCCTGGCCGGCACGAGCGGCTGATCGACGAGGAGACCTGGCAGCGGTACGTCGACGCCCGGGCGCTGCGCAGTCGCGTACCGGCTCGGGTGAAGCGGTCGAAGTACGTCCTGTCGGGGCTGGTGCGGTGCGCACGGTGCGGCGGGACGATGGTCGCGAATCCGCGCACCGGTGGCGGGGATCAGTACCGGTGCAAGACGTCGAAGGAACGGGGCCGGGAGGCGTGCGAAGGCGGGTACGTGGCCATGAGCATCGTGCGGGACGCGGTTCTGGCGTGGTTGCGTGATGTGGCCGACGACGTCGAGGGCAGCGCGGCGCGGACCGATGTGGCTGCGGCTGAGCGGTTGAGCGCGGAGGCTGAGGTGGAGCGGCTGGCGGCGCTCGTAGAGCGGACCGACGCTGCGATCGACCGGCTGACGGTGCAGCTAGCGGATGGATTGGTGTCGGAGGCGGCCTACGAGCGGGCTGTGCGGGCGTTGGACACTCGGCGGGCGCAGGAGGTTGCTGCGGTTGAGGTGGCGGCGCTCGAGGCGCGTCAGGCTGTGGTGGAGGACGTGTCAGCGGTGGCTGCGGATCTGTTGGCGCGGTGGCCGACGATCCCGACTGAGGGTCGCAGAGAGACGCTCGGTCGGCTGGTGAAGCATGTGTCGGTGTTGACGGGGCCACGTGGGGGAGTGGAGGGTGTGCAAGGTGGCGCTTCGGGCGCCGTCGTGACCGTCGTTCCAGCGTGGCAATAGGCACCGTTCACGGTCATGTCCGCGGGTCTCGTCGCGCTGCTGACGGCGATCGCCGGACCCGAGCTGAGCTCCATGCTGCGGGACGCGCTGAGCTCGGTGCGCTGATGCGCGAGGAGCGCGGCTCGGCCGTGGTCGACTACGTGCTCGTCATGGTCCTGCTCGTCCCGCTCGTGCTCGGCATCCTGCAGCTCGGCCTCGTGCTCCACGTGCGCAACACGCTCACCGCGGCAGCCTCCGACGGCGCACGGGCGGCGGCGCCGCTCGGCGCGAGCACCGACGACGCCGTGGCGCGGACCCGGCGCATGGTCGCGGGCAGCCTCTCCGAGCGGTTCGCGCGGTCCGTCACCGTGTCGAGGACGTCGGTCGGCGGCGCCCCCGCGGTCGTCGTCCGGGTCCGGGCCGAGGTGCCACCGCTGGGACTGCTCGGGCCCGGGGTGCCGCTGGACGTGCGGGGGCGCGCGCTGCTGCAGGAGGAGCCGTGAGGGACGAGCGCGGATCGGCGCCCGTCGAGCTCGTCTGGCTCACCGTGCTGCTGCTCGTGCCCTTCGTCTACGTGATGCTGGCCGTCTTCGACGCCCAGCGGGCGGCCTACGCGGTGTCCTCGGCCAGCAAGGCCGCGGCACGGGCCTACGTGCAGGCGCCCGACACGGCCACGGCTGCGTCGCGAGCCCGGCAGGCGGCCGCCGTCGCGCTCGCCGACCAGGACGTGGACGCCGACGTCGAGGTCACCTGCCTGCCCACGCCCGACGCGTGCCTCCAGCCGGGGTCGTCGGTGCGCGTCGCGGTGCGCACCGTCCAGCCGCTGCCGCTCACGCCGTCGGCGCTCGGCGACCGCATCGGCGGCGTGGCCGTCGACGCCGACCACACCGAGCCCTTCGGCTCCTACCGGGAGGGTCGGTGACGGTGCGCGACGACCGGGGCTCGGTCACGGTGATGACGATCGGCTTCCTCGTCGTCATCGGCCTCCTGCTCGCGGTGGTGGTCAACGCCTCCTCGGCCTACCTGCAGCGCCAGGAGCTCGCGAACCTCACCGACGGCGCGGCACTCGCAGCCGCCGACGGGCTCG
>CAZOIX010000751.1:0-2770 GCA_964579685.1 uncultured Mycobacterium sp. | reverse complement strand
ACGCCCGACAGCAGCGCGGTGATCGCCCCCAGCAGCCGGTCAGGCGTCTCGACGAGATCCAACGCCCACTGCGTGCCCTCGGGCGGCGGGCCCGCGTTGGGCGCGGAGGTGCGGGGCCAGTCCCCGAGGACGATCGCCGCGCGGCCGCCGTCGGACTGCTTCAGCGCGGCGACCGCTGACCGTGCCGCACCCGAGTTCTCGGCGGCGACCGCATCCGCAGCGGCACCCAGCACCGCCGCGATCGCCACCTCGTAGCCCGGACGTACCCTGATCAGATTGGCGATCGACCCGAAAAGCCCTGCGCCGCCGTGGTTTTTCTGGAGCCACGCGGCTCCGTCCTTGCGGTCGAGGCCGACGGACAGCGCCTCGATGCGCGCACGCAGGGATGCCACCTGACGTTCGGCGCCACGCTCGGCGGCCTGCAGTTCGGCGACTCGCTCGTCGGCAAGTCGCAACGCGGTCACCGTGCGGTCATGGTGTTCGTCGAGACCGACCTCACCGGCGTCGAGTTCACCGACGCGGCCCTGCACGATCTCGAACTCGGCCTGGGTCTGCTGGGCCTTTGCCGCGGCGTCCTCGATGCCACCCGTCAACCGTGCGACGGTCTCGTCGACGGACTCGACGCGGGTGCGCATCGTGTCGACCTGACCGGCCAGCCGGGCCAGACCTTCACGTCGGTCGGCCTCGGCGCGCGCGGCTGCCAGGTGCGCGCGTTCGGCTTCAGCGGCGATGTTCTCCCGCTCGCCGAGCTCGGTGCGTGCGGCCTCCAGCCGCGACCGCGATTCGTTGAGCGCGTCCAGCAGTTGTCGCTCCTGCGCGGCGACCTCCTCCGCCTGGGCTTCCAGGGCTTCGGGATCCGGCCCCGTGGAGGCTTCGGGCTCGGCATCGAGGTGCTGGGCCCGCTCACTGGCGATGCGCACCGTGGCGCTGACACGTTCGGCCAGCGCCGATAGCGAAAACCACGTCTGCTGAGCGGCTTCCGCGCGCTCACTCAGGCTGCCGACCGCCGACTCGTGGGCGTTGAGTTCGACGGTGCCGGCCTCGAGCCGGGCCGCCAGTTCGTCGTGTTCGCGGCGCAGCGTGGTCTCGGTCTGATTAGTGTTCTCGAACTCGGCCTTCCTGTTGACCAGATCGTCTGCCGCCAACCGCAACCGGGCGTCACGCAGGTCTGCCTGAATGGTCTGCGCGCGGCGGGCCATCTCGGCCTGCCTGCCGAGCGGCTTGAGCTGGCGGCGCAATTCGGTGGTCAGATCCGTCAGTCGCGCGAGGTTGGCCGACATCGAGTCGAGCTTGCGGACCGCCTTCTCCTTGCGCTTGCGGTGCTTGAGAACCCCTGCCGCCTCCTCGATGAACGCGCGCCGGTCCTCCGGACGCGATTCCAGGATCTCGGAGAGCTTGCCCTGGCCGACGATCACGTGCATCTCGCGACCGATGCCGGAGTCCGACAGCAGCTCCTGCACATCCATCAAACGGCAACTCGTGCCGTTGATCTCGTATTCGCTGCCACCGTCGCGGAACATTCGCCTGGTGATCGACACCTCGGAGTATTCGATCGGCAACGAGTTGTCCGAGTTGTCGATCGTGACCGTGACCTCGGCGCGGCCCAGCGGCGGACGCGACGACGTGCCTGCGAAGATGACGTCCTCCATCTTCCCGCCGCGCAAGGTCTTGGCCCCCTGTTCGCCCATCACCCAGGTGAGCGCGTCGACGACATTCGACTTGCCGGACCCGTTGGGGCCGACGACACAGGTGATGCCTGGCTCGAAGCGCAGAGTCGTCGGCGAAGCAAACGACTTGAAGCCCTTCAGGGTCAGACTTTTGAGGTGCACGACGTGCCACACTACCGTCGCACAGGCTAACGCTCGGTGAACCCCGAGAGCGTTTCGCCGACTTCTGACCAATCCGCGAGGACTTTGTCGACACGGCCGGGTGTGTCACCACCCCGCAGCAGGTCAAGCAGCTTTTCGCAGGCCTGCCGCGGACCCTGGGCGACGACCTGGACCCGGCCATCAGGCCTGTTCGACGCGAACCCGGTCAGCCCCAGTTCCAGGGCGCGGGACCGGGTCCACCACCTGAAGCCGACCCCTTGGACGTGGCCGTGCACCCAAGCGGTCAATCGTATGTCAGCTAACTCCTGCATCATTGACCTCAAACGTCACTTTGGTACCAGACTTCAACGTGCGGCCGACGGTGCACACCTGATCGATGGCCCGTTCGACGACCGTGAGTACCCGCGCCCTCTCGTCTTCAGACAGTCCGGACAGGTCGAGTTCCATCCGCTCCTCGAGCAGCGGATAGCGCTCCTGTTCGCGATCGGCTGGGCCCGAGATCTTGATGGTGGTCGCGTAGTCCTCGCCAAGCCGGCGCCGCAGTGGCGCGTCGCTGGCCATCCCGCTGCAGGCGGCGAGTGCGATCTTCATCAGCTCACCGGGCGTGAACACGCCGTCAACGTCTTCGCTGCCGACGAGCACCTCGGCGCCGCGCGTGCTGTATCCGGTGTAGCGGCGCGCGCCGGTGCGTTCAACCCACAGTTCGGTCATGCCTATTTGTACAACGCCCTGTACGCCGCCCGCCCAATCGCCATTCCCACGCCGAAATCGGACTTTCGCAGCAGAAGTGCGTAACCGTCTGCAAAACTCCGATTTCGGCGTGTTCAGGAGCGGCGGACGCGCGGGCGGGGTTGGCATTTCGGGCAGTAGAACGACGAGCGGTTCATGAACGCGTCGCGCCGGACCGGAGGGAGTCCGGCAGCCGCGATCAGCGCCGGGAT
>CAZOIX010000750.1:0-2770 GCA_964579685.1 uncultured Mycobacterium sp. | reverse complement strand
GACCGTTGACGCGTGGCATGCCAACGTCGAGATATCGGTCAAGCCGGACGTTGTGGTGCCCGCGAATGCGGTGGCGTCGGTGGGTCAGACCAGCCTGCTCGGATCGATGCATCTGGCGCTGAATCCGCCGCTGGGCGAGGCGCCGAGCGGTCGCCTGCAACCCGGCGCCACCCTGCCCTTGAACCAGTCCTCGACCTATCCGACCACCGAGCAGACGCTGTCCTCCCTGTCGACCATCGTCAACGCGGGCGGGCTGGGGCAGATCGGTGACGTCATCCACAATTTCAGCGCCGCGGTGTCGGGACGCGAGCCCCAGATCCGTGAATTACTCACTCGGCTCAACGATTTCGTCGGAACGCTGGATGCCCAGCGCGACAACATCATCGAGTCCATCAAGCAGCTGAACCGGGTGGCAGGAAAATTCGCGAACCAACGCGAGGTGATCGACAGGGCGCTGAAGGAGATTCCGCCCGCGATCGACGTGCTCATCAAGGAGCGGCCCAACCTGACCACGGCGCTGCAGAAGCTCGGGACCTTCAGCGACACCGCGACACAGCTGGTCAACGACAGCGGCGACGACCTGGTGAAGAACCTGCAGGGCCTGCAGCCGGCGCTTCAGTCGCTGGCCGACATCGGCCCCGACATCAGCCAGGCGCTCATCTTCGCGACGGCGTTCCCCTACGGTCCGGCCTTCGCCGACAAGATCGCCAAGGGCGACTACATCAACCTGCTGGCTACCTTCGACATCACGTATCCGCGTCTCAAACGCAGCTTGCTGCTCGGCACCCGGTGGGGCGATGAAGACGCCAAGCTGATTCCGGCGCCGGGCGACCCGTACTTCATGAACTACGCGTACGACCCGATCATGGTGGGCGTCGCGCCGCCACCGACCGAGGCGCCCGCCGCGCCCGAGGCGGCCCCCGGTCAGCCGATCCAGACCATGATGGGGCCGGTGCTGCCGATGGTTCCGCCGCCGCCCGCCAGACCTCAGTTCGGACCCGAGCCGACGTTGGCACCGTCGCAGATCTTCGCAGGCCCGTTCGGGGCCGAGGGGACGCCCCCGGCGCCGGCACCGGCGGCACCGCCCGCGGGAGCTGACGTGCCGGCTCCGCCGGCGGGAGGTGGTCGCTGATGCTGACTCGCTTCGTCCGCAACCAGTTGATCATCTTCACCATCGCGTCGATCGTGGGTGTCACGGTGATGCTGTTCGCCTATATGCAGTTACCCACGCTGCTCAACGTGGGGCGTCTCACCGTCACGCTGGAACTACCTGCCGCGGGCGGCCTCTACCGCTTCGCCAACGTGACCTACCGCGGAGTGCAGATCGGCAAGGTGAAATCGGTCGAGCTCACGGAGAACGGCGCCGAAGCCGTGCTGTCGCTCGATACGTCGCCGAAGGTCCCGGCGGATCTCGAGGCCAACGTCCTCAGCGTGTCAGCGGTCGGTGAGCAGTACGTGGATTTGCGCCCGCGCACCGATTCGGCGCCGTACCTACAGGATGGATCGCGAATTCCGGTGTCCGACACCACCATCCCGCAACAGGTCGGCCCGATGCTGGACCAGCTCAGCAACCTGGTGGACAGCATTCCCGGTGACAGGATCTCCGACCTGCTCGACGAGACCTTCAAGGCGTTCAACGGTGCAGGTCCGGACTTCGGCTCGCTCCTCGACTCCGGTGCGACGCTGTCCGAGCAGCTCAACAGCGTGTCCGATGAGTCGCGCGGTCTGATCGATGACAGCGGCCCGCTGTTGGATTCGCAGGCCGACACCGCCGACTCCATCCGGACGTGGGCACGCAGCCTGGAGGGCGTGACGGCCCAACTGGCGCAGAACGATCCGCAGATACGTGCTCTCCTGCAACGCGGACCCGGCTTCACCCAAGAGGTGTCGCAGTTGCTGAACCAGATCAAGCCGACGCTGCCGGTGCTGCTGGCGAACCTGACCACCCTTGGCCAGATCCTCGTCACGTACAACCCGTCACTCGAGCAGCTCCTGGTGGTGTTCCCCAACGCGCTGTCCGCCCAGCAGTCGTTCGGTCTGGGGAAGAACAATCCGACAGGCCTTGCCATCAGCGACTTCTCGCTGACCATCTCGGATCCGGTGCCGTGCACCGTCGGCTTCCTGCCGCCATCGCAGTGGCGCTCTCCGGCAGACACCACCGTGATCGACACACCCGATGATCTGTACTGCAAGCTGCCGCAGGACTCACCGATCGGGGTGCGGGGCGCACGTAACTATCCGTGCATGGGGCATCCGGGCAAACGCGCCCCGACCGTGGAGCTGTGCGACGATCCCGAGGGTTATAAGCCGACTGCGCTGCGTAACCACACCACCGGTCCGTACCCGTTCGATCCCAACATCATCGCGCAGGGTTTCCCCGTCGACGACCGCGTGGACTTCCAGGAGCGTATCTACGCACCGATCGAGGGCACACCGCTGCCGCCCGGCGCCGTACCGTCGGGAACGCCTCCCGGCGGTACCCATCCGCTGTACACGCCGATCGCGCCGCCGCCGGCAGCGGCGCCGCCACCACCGCCGCCGCCGCAGCCACCGCCGCCACCACCCGGGAATTCACTCAACGGTGTGCCCATCGCGCCGGCGGAACCGGCATCCGCCGTGGCCCCAGCACCCGGCACACCGCCGGCGACCGAGGTGCCGCACGGCGGCGGCGTGCCCGCGGCGCCAAGTGCGTTCAGCGGCAACGAATCCGACGGCCCCGCCCTGGCCGCGGGCCCGTATGAACCGAACACCGGACCCTTCGTGACGCCAG
>CAZOIX010000749.1:0-2774 GCA_964579685.1 uncultured Mycobacterium sp. | reverse complement strand
AGTCACACCGGGCGCCGAGACTGCAACCAGGGTCGAGAACTCGCGAATTTCACAGCCCTGTGGGCAGTTTCGGCGTCATTTCGGGCAGCGGCATCGTGTCGTAGAGCCGGAGACCTCGGCTGTTGAGGCGGGCAAGCGACTGCGTCAGTCGCAGCGGCAGCGCCGAGATCAACCGCCCGACTCCGATCAGCCCCATGACACCGAGGCGGCTACCGGCCACGATCGTCTTCGCGTTGACCCTGGCCAGTTTTCGGCTGCCCAGCACGGACGGCATCATCGTGCGCTCGTATGCCGCGAACGCCGCGGTGTGGTCGCCGGATGCGCGCGCGAGCTCGCAGGCCAACACATATGCGCCGTACACCGCGAGGCTGGTACTGCCACCCACGGCGGGGCCTGGGCAATAGCCGGCGTCACCCACCAGGGTGACGCGGCCACGCGACCATCCGGCCATCTCCAGTTGGGTGATCGCGTCGAAGTAGAACGTCGGCGTGCGTCGCAGTTCGTCGAGCCAGATGTCGACCTCTGCCGAAGTGCCGGCGAATGCGTCGCGGAGTTGGTTCTTCTGCCGTGCTATGTCGCGATGGTCGAAGTCCAACGCCGACTCCGGCCGGAAGATGAACACCGCCCGCGCATCGTCGAGGTGGTCGGCGGTGTACACCATCGCCACCTTGTCGGGCTCGAAATATCCCGTCATCTGGCCCTCGTGTGCAAGTGATTTCGGAACGGAGACCACCGACAGGTATCCGCCGAGGAAATGCTCGCGAACATCGCCGAACACCAACTGGCGGACACCTGAGTGCAATCCGTCCGCTCCGATGACGATGTCGAAACGCCGCTGCGGGCCCTCGGCCAACGTCACATCGCCGTCACCCGAGATCGAGGTGATGTGATCGCCGAAGAGGTACTCGACGTCATCGCGAGCGGCAGCGTAATAGATCTCGCTGAGGTCGTCCCGCATGATCTCGACGTGCCGGTCCGACATCGTTCTTTCGACCTTGAGGTAGTCGATCCGGGCTGGGCGTGACGACCATGGACGGTGGACCATCAGGGTGGTGGTGCCCGTGGCGCGTGCCTCGATGTGCGGAAGGACGCCCATCCGCTCCGAGATCTCCATCGCCGGACGGAAGAGATCGACCGCATGCCCGCCTGTCTTCCGGAGTCCGGGTGCCCGCTCCACGACGGTGACTGCGTGGCCCGACTGCGTCAGCCAATACGCGAGGACGGGCCCGGCGATGCTGGCTCCTTGAATGAGTACCCTCACGCCCCCTCCTTACTTAACGATCGGTAAGTGCATGTCCTCGGAGCTTACCAACCGTTAGGTAAGCTAGGGTGGCTACGTGGCCAGATTCCCGTCGGACACGAGGACGCGAATCCAGGATGTTGCCCGTGAACTGTTCTCCCAGCGGGGTGTGCAGCGGACCAGCCTCCAGGACATCGCCGACCGGTTGGGTATCACGAAGCCTGCGCTGTACTACCATTTCGGCTCGCGCGAGGACCTCGTGCGCAGCATCCTGCAGCCGCTGATCGATGACGGCGAAGAATTCGTCGCCACGCATGAACGCCTGCGCGGACGCGACCGCGCGACTGCGCGCGAGCTTCTCGAAGGGTGGTTCGACTTTCACTACCGGCACCGGGCAGATTTGGCGCTGTTGGTGGCGGAGATGACGACGTTGGCCGATCTCGGCGTGATCGACATGATCATCGGGTGGCGCGAACGTCTGGTCAAACTCGTCTTCGGCGCCCGGCCGACGTTGGAGCAGTCCACCCGCGCCGTGATTGCGTTCGGCGGGCTGCAGGACTGCGTCGTCCAGTTCCCCGATGCCGGTCACGACCGCCTGCGGCGTGCCACCGTCGACGGCGCGATGGCGACCTTGGGAATCGGACCCGGCTAACCCACCGCCGCCGGCGTTGCGGGCGTTGACGCCCACATCGTCTCCAGCGCTGCCACGACCACCGAACTCATGGCGTGCGCGCCGAAGACACCACCCTGCATCGTGATCATGTTGAGCGCGGCGAGATGGTTCGCATAGTCGGTCGCTCCGGTGGCATCGGAGACGATGAGACATTCGTACCCGCGGTCGTTGGCGTCGCGCATCGTGGTGTGCACGCACACGTCGGTCGTGATGCCCGTGAAGATGATGTGCGTGATGTGGTTGGTCCGCAGGATCAGGTCCAGGTCGGTGGCGTAGAAACTGCCCTTGCCCGGTTTGTCGATCACCGGTTCGTCTGGCAGCGCAGCCATTTCGGGTACCAGCTCCCACCCCGGTTCGCCCTGGACGAGGATCCGCCCACACGGCCCGAGTGAACCGATCTCGGCGCCGATCTGAGCTGAACGCCATTTCTTGTTCGGCGGCAGGTCCGACAGATCGGGGCGGTGGCCCTCGCGCGTGTGGATGACGAACAACTCCGCGTCGCGTGCTGCGTTGAGCACCCGCTGGGCCGGGCCCAGCGGCGTGCGGACCAGCGACAGGTCATACCCCATGGTGTCGACGTAGCCGCCCTCGCCGCAGAAGTCGACCTGCCAGTCGATGTTGATCAGCGCGGTGTGTGCGGGGTCGATGTCGCCGTCATAGGGCCACACATAGGGTTTGGCGTCGATGGTGACCGGGCTGTTGAAGGTCATTTGTATACAATCCGTCGATCGACCGGCCTGGTGGTTAGGGCCGCGTGAAGATTTCGTTACGTCGGGCGCGACAATGGTCAGGTGGCCGAGAGCTTCACCGAATCCTTCGCCGCGGGATTGGCGAGCTACGGCGATCGCCCCTGTATCCAAT
>CAZOIX010000748.1:0-2784 GCA_964579685.1 uncultured Mycobacterium sp. | reverse complement strand
CACCGATCGGGCCACGCTGCACATCAGTTGCACCTACCCGAGTGACATCCGCGTCCAGGCGAGCCTCGGTGTTCACTTCTGCCACAGGAGACTTCTTGGGCATCAAAAAGTTAGCCATCTTCATCGGTACCTCCGCCGGTTTGGCGTTCTCCGGCGCTAGCTTCCATGTCCATATGCGCCCGGGTGGGCGCGATCTGAATCGAGTGTAGCGACGAAAATCGATGCTCCGTCTTGACGTGATCGTGGTTCTATGACAACGCACGGCAACCTCTCAGATACCGCTTAGGAAACCGCGCGTTGGATAATCGTTACCTACTGTCGGCAATGGATCTTGGATCTCTGAGCTGCGTCGATATGCCGACAGCAGCCGTCGCTACGGCGCGCCGATACTTCGCCTAAATAACGACTTCTTATGATTCGGGGTCAGATTGCGCGGTAAATCACACAAAGACACGCAAGCAAACTTGCGACGAATGGGAGCGGCGAGCAGAAACGCGGGAAGCGCTCGGTGTGACAACGTCGAAAAAGCACTCGAATAGCCGCGTGATGTTCGCTGTGGCCTTCAGTTGCCGCATGGGCTAACCGGCCGCCCCATCACACGGACGCAAAGGCCTTCGCAGAGATCCGGGCGCAATGATCGAAGCGCATCTGCACGCGAGTGCCGTTTTGCGTCTTTGAAATCGTGATGCTGTCGGCGAGTGCGCGCATCAAAGGGATTCCACGCCCCCGGGTGTTCGGTTGGGCGGCGGGGTCCACCTGACGCCAGGTCCCGTTGTCGGAGACGTCGGCGAACAACGTGCCATCCGCGCGGTCATAACCGACCTGCAGCGTCATCGTTCCCGGCTGCCTTCCCCGATAGGCGAATTCGGCAGCGTTGGTCAACGCTTCATTCACCGCGAGCAGAACGTCGTTGAGCTTGTCCTGATCGAGCTTGACGTGTGCGCGCAACCACTGCGACAGCTCGCGACGCAACCACGCCACGGTGCGCGCATCGGCCGCATCTACGCAGACGAAGTCGGCGTTCGTGGCGTTGGTGGTAGCCGTCGGATCGCTCATGGTGCCCAACGGATACCCCGCCGGGCCGTCAGTCATGCAGTGAAGTTCTGCACAGCCTCGTCCAACGAGGCGAACAGGTCGATGAGGTCCGCGATTCCGGTGATCTTCAGCGGCCGGCTGGTCGCAGACCCTTCTGCGACCACGGCAAACCGGGTGTCCGTCCCACCCGTCTGGTTATGCGCCTCCATCAGCACCTGCATACCGGCCGACCCCAGAAAGTCGACCTCGGTGAGGTCGACGATCAGACCGGTGGGGTTCTGGTTCAGCGCGGATTGGACGGCGTCCCGCAGTTGGGGCGCCGTGAGCATGTCGAGTTCTCCGGACGCGGCGACAATCGCGACGCGTTCGACCCACTTCTCAGTGCAAAGCTGCTCGTCCAAGCCTCACCTCTTGTTAAGCGACCGGCAAAGCGGCCAGGGCTGATCTCGCAAGGCTGCAGTCTCAACCCGCGCAAGCAGGGTAGCGAGTGAATCTCACCGACGCATCGGCGGATACTGCTTGTCCTGGTCAGGGCAACAGGATATAGGACATGGCTACCAGTTCCCGCACTTGCCTGCCCGAATCCGCGTTCGGTCCTGCTCGGACGGGTTTCCCGGCCGGCGAGTCCTACGATCGGGCCCGCGGTGCGCCTGGCACGCGGCGGTCGCCGCCGTTTCGCTGCTGCCAGAGCCGATAGACATCGACGGCGTCCTCGCGCGGCTCGTAGCGCATCGGAAGGCGGCGCTGCGACCACGGCTTGGCGAACTCCTCATAGAAGGTGTCGAGTTCGAAGTACTTGCGGTCATCGACGTAGTGCGGCTCGTAGGCCTCGCGGGTGGTCAAGAAGACCACCTCGTCCGGCGAGCAGTAGTACAACGCACCGAGGCACATCGGGCAGGGGTGCGCCAAGACGTAGATGGTGGCGCCGACGAGGTGCTCGGTGCCCGCCCGCACACATGCGTCGCGGATGGCCAGGATCTCGGCGTGTGCGGTCGGGTCATGGGTCTGCGCCACCAGATTCGGGCTCTCGGCGAGGATCTCGCCGGCCCTGACGATGACGGTGGCGAAGGGCCTGCCGCCTGCGGTGACGTTGTCCCGGGCGAGATCTATCGTTCGCTGAACGAAATCGGCCACGGTCACCGAATATAGCTTCCGCCGCGGCGGGGATCAGCGGTGCAGATCAGGCGACATGCGTTCGCGCAAGGAGTCGTAGATGGGGGGCGACCCGGTCAGTTTGGCGACGAGCACCGCTGCGGCGGTGGCGGCGAGCATCGGGATGGCGACCGCCGTGGTGGCCGTCATCTCGATGACGATGACGATGCCCGTCACCGGCGCCCGCACCGTCGCTCCGAAGAATGCGGCCATGCCGACGAGCGCCATCGGGACGGCCAGGTTGGTGGCATCGCCGGGCCACACAGCATCGAATACGCCGACGAACAGCAGCCCCCACAGCGCGCCCACCGCCAGTAGCGGAGCGAACAGGCCGCCGGGCACCGCGGCCGAATACGAGAGCGGGCCCGCAACGAAGCGCACCAGCAAGATCGCGACGACAACAGGCAGCACGATGTCATGCCCGGTGAGAATCAATAGCGACAGCGTGTCGCCGCCGCCGACGGCGAGCGGGTAGACTGTCTCTTATACACATCTCCGAGCCCACGAGACAGGCAGAAAACTCGTATTCCGTCTTCTGGTTGTTAGTGTGGGGGGGGGGGGGGGGGGGGGGGGGGGGGGGGGGGGGGGGGGGGGGGG
>CAZOIX010000747.1:0-2785 GCA_964579685.1 uncultured Mycobacterium sp. | reverse complement strand
GCTGGAGGATCTCGACGTCCCCGCGATGCTCGTCCAGGCTGCGGCGCTGCTGATCGTGTGGCAGACCGTGTTCAAATTCAACCGCGAATCACTGCGAGCGCTCCGCCGGATCCTGCCCACCGCACTGGCGTTGATCATGGTGCTCAACCTCGTCGTGGCCGGGTTCGGCGTGGTGCTGGCCAACGTGGCCGGCCTCAGCCAACTCGACGGCTACCTCGCGACCAGCCCCGGCGGCATCTATGCGGTGCTCGGAACCACGCTCGGATCCGACTCCAACGTGGCGTTTGTGATGGCATGCCAGGTCATCCGCGTCGTGGTGATGTTGTTCGCCGCGCCGATTGTCGCAAAGTTGTTCCTGCGCCTCACGCCGCGCAGCGCCGATCAACCCGCGGCGCGCAGCGAAGGCATGCCGGCCCGGTCGGCCGCACCGATGGTTGGGTGACTCACGCGGTGACAGGTAGCCGCTCGATGCCGTTGATGAAGTCGCTTTGCAGGTAGGTGGGTTCACCAACTGCCATGTGCGGCAACGTCGTCGGAATCTGTCGCATCAGCGCTGTCAGCTGGGCCTTGGCCACTCCGCTACCGAGGCAGAAATGAACTCCACCGCCACCGAATGCAAAGTGGGTGTTCTTGGCACGCTTGAGATCGAAGCGGTGCGGCTCGTCGAACAAGGCCTCGTCGCGATTCGCCGACGCGTAGAAGATGCCGATCCGGTCGCCTTCACGGATCTGTTGTCCGCGAAGTTCGACATCGGTGGTTGCGGTACGCGCGAAGCTGTTCACCGGACACGCATGCCGCAGGAATTCGTCCACCGCGGACGCGATTCTTTCGTCGAAATCCTCCATCAGCCAAGCCCGCTGATCGGGATTTCTCCATAGCTGATGCACCGTGTGGGTGGTGGTGTTCCTGGTGGTGTCGTTGCCGGCCACCGCGAGCAGGATCATGATCGACTGGATTTCGTCGGCATCAAGAGGGCTGTCGTCGATCTGGGCGGTGGCCAGGGCGGTGGCGATGTCGTCTTGCGGATGGCGCCGGCGATGCTCGATCACCTCGATCCCCATGTCACGTAGGCGTTCCAGATGCCTCATGCGGAAGATCAGCGGGTCTTCGCCGCCATTCACCTCCGGCCGGTAGTAGTGCAGTGCCTTGTCCCCTGTCTCGGCGAACTCATCCACCAGCGATTCCGGGAAGCCGATCATGTCGGCAACCGTCATCATCGGCAGTTTGGCCGATACCTCGGACACGAAGTCGAACTCTCCCTTTCCCGTGACCTGCGAAACGATCTGTTGTGCACGCTGTTCGATGAGCCCGTTGAGGCGGGCCACCGCGCGAGGCCTGAAGACAGAGCTCATGATCCGGCGGTACTTGCCGTGCAACGGAGGATCCATCGAGAGGAACGTGGGACGTTCCGCCATCGACGGATCGTTCGGCCTCAGCATCACCGAGCCCACCCCCCACTTGGTCTCGTCGGAACTGAAAAGCTCGTGATGCTTACTGACATATTCGAGGTCCTCGGCGAGGACCACCGCCCAAAACCCTTTCTCGCCGTGGATCTCGGCTGCCAGTTCCGGTGTCTCCAGCGGCGGATGGAAACTGACCGGGGCGTCTCGACGCAGGCGTGCGAACGTTTCGTCACGTTCTTCGAAGGTTTGAGACCAGAACCCCACGCTGGAGATGTCTTCGCTGTTCATCGGCTGCGCTGCGGTTTGTGCAGTCACTTCCTGCCTCTTCCTGCATCCCGGGTATCGGGTTTTCCGATATTTTCAGACAATTAATGTCTGAAATAGACGCTACGCACTCAACGCCATGCCGTCAACCGCCTTCCGCCGCACTCTCACTAGGGTGGAGGCACCAGCCGAGAGGAGAGGATGTTGGCGCGTCCAGTCCCCGACACCCCCACGCGCAGGGCCAACGGGGCCGCACAGTCGCGCCGCCGCGGACGACCGGCAGACACCGCGATCGAACGGCGGGTGTTCGCAGCAGCTTTGGAGGTTTACGCCGAGACGGGGTGGTCGGGCTTCACCATTCACGCGGTGGCGACGCGAGCGGGGGTGGGTAAGGCCGCGATCTATCGGCGCTGGCCCTCCAAGGAAGACCTGATCGCCAAGGCCATGCACACCGAGAACACCTACCGAATGATCCCGCCCGACACCGGCAATATCCGCGACGATCTGACCGAAACCGCGCTCAACGAGCTCGAAACCTACCTGAGCAGTGACGGGATCGGTCTTCTGCGCGCACAGGTCGAGGCCAAGATATACCCCGAGCTCCTGGGCAAGGCCATGGAACTGTGGCGGCTGCACCGTCTTGTCTGCGGGCGCGAAATCGTCAACCGAGCCATCGCGCGAGGGGAACTGCCGCACGATACAGATGTGACCCTGCTACTCGACGCGGTCGGCGGAATGATCATCAACCGGTTCATCGCGACGCCGCCAGACGGCATTCCCACTCTGAAGGCCAAGCGGCGCAAGGTCGCTGAGCGCATCGCCGACTTCGCCCTTTCCCCGTACCGGGGCGAGCATGAAGAGGTTTGAGGCCGTCCTGGTCTCGATTCGGCGACATCATGGGCACAAACCGGAATTCGGGGGCCCGCCGAACCAGATCGTCGCCGCGCGCCCGCTAGATTCCTGAATCACTATGGCAAAGGTCTTGCGCACATTGGGAGTCGCCGCCGCCGCGCCGGCGATGGCCATCGCATTCGCCGGCACGGCGACGGCCGACCCACCGCGGCTGAACGGCACCTACCGCGGACCCGACGGGGACCCGTTCAACGAGGGGACAATAG
>CAZOIX010000746.1:0-2787 GCA_964579685.1 uncultured Mycobacterium sp. | reverse complement strand
ATACAGAAGACAAGCATGATTTTGGTACATTTGATTGACTCCAATGTAGAAGGAGTTCAACAGATACTATAACTCGTAGAACAGTTGCACCTGTTCACTGTCCATTTCGTTTTATCTTGGATAAAATATCCCGGACCAAAAGTTCGTTTCTCAAGTTTCTGGGCGGAAAAACGTCCCCAATCTCGTGGAAGATTTTGAGGTTGTCCTTCAGTTTGTGGACGACGCCACAAGCCTCACACTGGCAAAACACTGACCCATGTTTCCATGCATGGGGGTTCACAGGGACATGCTTCATTCTTTCGCCGCACAAGTTACAGGTAAAAGATAGTCGTGCAGTTCTCCTCGGGTGCGATTTCGTTGAAGATGCAATGTCAGGGCTGTTTCCCGAGACAAGAACAGGGAGAGAGCAGCTGCTGTCGTTCGAGGAAGAAGCAGTAGAGCTCTCTGGCAACAAATATCGTGGAACAGTCCTCCCAACCGGCAAACCTTTGCTTTGACTATTCTTCAGCGATAAAAAATCATGTCCAAACACTGACAAGGCCTCGCTTTGTTCCTGAGCGCTCAGAGACTGGGATGTCATCTGTAGTTTCCCGCCAACGGAATACCGAACCAGGCCCTCTCCACCACAACGAGGCCTTTCGATGACAAAATGAGTACCATAAATTACTTCAACATTCGTTTTAGCATCGAGCCACCAATATTCACCCCCCGGGAGTCTCAGGGTACGATTGAGAGGTTTCTCTTCCGGGCAAGCCCTCAACCGGACAGAACGAGGCGGACTGACAATACAGGGAATATTGCTGCTTGTAAAAGACATTAAATGCTTCATTCTTAAATCAAAAAGCAAATAAAAAATATGAAAAATTTGGCATTATGTTGTTGGACCTTTACAACCTCAGTGCTGTGAGACAGAAGAAGGCCAGAATCTTGCGCAGATGATGGATTTTTTACATAAAGATCACTACGATATGTGTTGGAAATTCGGTTTGGTATAGAAAATGTAGCGAAATTCATCTACAGCAGAAGGAAAAAATGCCACTTGTATCAAGTCAAACAACAGTCAAACAAAACAACAGTGAGGTTTCAAACACGTGTCGCACAATCTCCCAAAGGACTGGACAGCCAAGGAAAATCAACCGACGAATCAATCTGCCTGTTGCTATATGCAATCATTGCATTGGATTCCGCTGGTCAGTGGGAGTATGTCTGAGCGTCCACCACAATTCTCAGACATAAAGAGAATTCTCTTGTACCCAAGGGCAGCAAATTTGAATTGAGAAACCACTTCATCGTATCATTGTGTTCGTGCATGCAATGGATGATCACGCATATCACGTGATCGTACACATATTCCAGTGCTATATTACCGTAGCTTTCATTGTACTGTAACTAGTTGAACCAGATACTGCTCGAACGCTGCTTTGTTGTGGATTGACTTGCGAAGCTGAACCAATACTGCTGTTGTTGGAGATAAGAGACGCGAAGACGCGTCTAATGTGTAACAAATATAAATACCAATTATATATAGTTTACTTACTAATTCCAGATGACAAAAAGAACAAAACTTTGAACATATCATATCATTGGATGTGTTGATACAACTCGCTGCAAGGATGGGTTCCTCGTCTATGAATAGGACAGGACTATAGAAGCTGTCTAGTACAGTTGGAGGGAGTAGGTATACGTATATAGTAGCTCAGATTATAGAATAGAGTTGGTATAGAAGGAGGTGAGTAATGGTACCTGTTGTGGCATTGTGCAGAATATGTACATATGTGTGCAGGCGCTGTTGGGTGCTCTTGTGTTTGGTAGATGGCATTGTATGGTGTTCTGAATATCCTTTTGCATGGTTACAATCAATCAATGAATGAATGGATGGATGAATGCGCTACACTAGTATCAGCAGGAGTATCACAAGAACGGAAGTTGTGTTGCAGGTGGACTCGTGGCGCTGTGAAGGTGCACGCACGTGGTGGGAGAAAGGGCTCGGTTGGTCCGAGTCGATTCAATTTTAGTCTTGGCATTGTACACAACCATGCGCAGCTGGTTGTTGCGGCTCAAGAGCCAAGATGAAAGGAATAGACTCCTCTTGGAGGCTGCTGAGAGTCGTGGTGATGCAGTCAGAGTTCGATTGCTGATTCAAGCAGGGGCGGATGTGAATGCAAGAGATAAGAATGGTGAGACTGCGCTGATGCTGGCTGCTGAGTACAGTGATGCAGACAGTGTTCGATTGCTGATTCAAGCAGGGGCGGATGTGAATGCAAGAAAGTATGATGATGAGACTGCGCTGATGCGGGCTGCTGGTGCAGAGAGTGTTCGATTGCTGATTCAAGCAGGGGCGGATGTGAATGCAAAAGATAAGGATGGTAAGACTGCGCTGATGCGGGCTGCTTGGCTTTTTGGTGATGCAGAAAGAGTTCGATTGCTGATTCAAGCAGGGGCGGATGTGGATGCAAGAGATAAGAATGGTGAGACTGCGCTGATGCTGGCTGCTGGTGCAGAGAGTGTTCGATTGCTGATTCAAGCAGGGGCGGATGTGAATGCTAGAGATAAGGATGGTCGGACTGTGCTGATGCTGGCTGCTCGGGGGGATGATGCAGACAGTGTTCGATTGCTGATTCAGGCAGGGGCAGATGTGAATGCAAAAGATGAGGATGGTAAGACTGCGCTGATGCGGGCTGCTTGGCTTTTTGGTGATGCAGAAAGAGTTCAATTGCTGATTCAAGCAGGGGTGGATGTGGATGCAAGAGATGAGAATGGTAGGACTGCGCTGATGTGGGCTGCTGG
>CAZOIX010000745.1:0-2788 GCA_964579685.1 uncultured Mycobacterium sp. | reverse complement strand
AGCTCGGCGGGGGTGCGCTGCGGAACCACCCGGCGGCCCCGCAGCCCTGGCAACGCCATCGCTTACTTTCCGAGCGCCCGTAACGCCCGGGCGAATACCTCGTCCAGCGCTCCGACGGCGTCGACAGTCTTCAGGTTGTTGTGGGAGTAGTACTCCAGCAGCGGCTCGGTCTCGTCCCGGTACACCTGCATCCGGTTGCGGATCACGTCTTCGGTGTCGTCGGCGCGACCGCGCGCCTTGAGCCGCGTGAAGAGCTCGTCCTCGGAGACGGCGAATTCCAGTACCGCGTCGAGCTTGGTGCTGTGGTTCTTCAGCATCTCGTCGAGGGCTTTCGCCTGCGCAACCGAGCGCGGGTAACCGTCGAGGATGAACCCGGCGGCCGCATCCTCCTGTTCGATGCGGTCCTCGACCAGCGCATTCGTCAGAGTGCTCGGTACCAGGTCGCCGGCATCGAGATAACGCTTGGCCTCGAGCCCGAGCTCGGTGCCGTCGGTGATGTTCTTGCGGAACAGGTCGCCGGTCGAGATCTGCGGAATGCCCAGCTTCTCGGAGAGCTTCTGTGCCTGGGTGCCTTTGCCCGCGCCGGGCGGTCCGAGTAGAACGACTCTCACTTCAGGAACCCTTCGTAGTTTCTTTGCATGAGCTGGCTCTCGATCTGCTTGACCGTATCCAAACCGACACCGACCATGATCAGAACTGCAGTACCGCCGAAGGGCAGATTCTGTACGGAGCCGGTATTGCCGATCTGCAGGAACAAGTTCGGCAACACGGCGATCACGCCCAGATAGATGGAGCCCGGAAGGGTGATCCGGTTGAGCACGTATCGGAGATACTCGGCGGTCGGTCGGCCCGGGCGAATGCCGGGGATGAACCCACCGAACTTCTTCATCTCGTCGGCACGTTCCTCGGGGTTGAACGTGATCGACACATAGAAGTACGTGAAGAAGATGATCAGTCCGAAGTAGACCGCGATGTAGACCGGGTCCGCGGGGTTCGTGAGGTACTGGGCGATGAACCTGGAGAACCCGCTGCTGGCGGCGTTCGGGTCACCGCTGGTGATCAGCTGGGTGATCAGGTGCGGGATATAGATCAGCGACGAGGCGAAGATGACCGGGATGACGCCTGCCTGGTTGACCTTCAGCGGCAGGTACGTCGACGTCCCGCCGTACATGCGCCTGCCCACCATGCGTTTGGCGTACTGGACCGGGATGCGTCGCTGACCCTGCTCGACGAACACGACGCCGACGACGATGGCCAGCGTCGCTGCACACACCGCCGTGAAGACCAGCCCGCCGCGGCTGTCCAGGATGCTCTTGCCCTCGCCGGGGATCGCTGACGCGATACTCGAGAAGATCATCAGCGACATGCCGTTACCGATGCCGCGCTCGGTCACCAGCTCGCCCATCCACATCACCAGTGCCGCGCCCGCGGTCATCACCAGCACCATCACGACCAGGGTGAAGATGTTCAAGCCCTCGCTCTGGCCCTGGATGATGTCGAGCGTGCAGCCCTGCAGCAGGCCCCCGTTGGCGGCCAGCGCAATGATGCTGGTGGACTGCAGCAGGGCCAGCGCGATCGCCAGATAACGCGTGTACTGCGTCATCTTGGTCTGACCGGACTGGCCCTCCTTGCGCAGCTGCTCAAACCGCGGAATGACGACCGTCAGCAGCTGGACGATGATGCTCGCGGTGATGTAGGGCATGATGCCGACCGCGAACACCGATAGCTTCAGTAGCGCGCCGCCGGAGAACAGGTTGATCAGCGAGTAGACCTGTCCCGAGTCGCCTCCGCTGACATCTGCGATGCACTGCTGAACGTTCGGGTAGTTGACGCCGGGCGACGGAATCGACGCGCCGATCCGGTACAGGATGACGATGCCGATGGTGAAGAGTATTTTTCGCCGCAGGTCGACTGTTCGCAGTGACGAGATGAAAGCCGAAAGCACTCTTCCTCCTGCGCAGCCGACCTGTGACTAGCGGCATGCAAATGTGGCTGGTCTGACCAGCGGGTTCTTGGTTAAGTCTGGGTTCCGATCAGGTGTGACCCCCGTCAGGCGCGCAGCCTGCGAAGTCACGCGTCAAACAGTCTACGAGACTAACAGTTGCAGCTCAGTTGCCCTGCATCATGCCGCCCGGACCCACACTCACAGTCCCTTCTCAGCTCGGGAACATACGGTGGCACTCATCTCGTTATATCCACTAAGTAAATGACTGATATGAAGGGTTGCTCATGGCAAGGACTGACAACGACACCTGGGATCTCGCGTCGAGCGTCGGCGCGACGGCAACGATGGTCGCCGCAGCACGGGCGATCGCGACCAAGGCCGACGACGCGCTGATCAACGACCCGTTCGCCGAACCCCTGGTTCGTGCGGTCGGCGTGGACTTCTTCACCAGACTCGCCAGCGGGGAACTACGTCTTGCGGACCTCGATGTCGACAATGCTGCGGCCGGGATGGCGCGGATGACCGACAACATGGCCGTGCGGACCAAATTCTTCGACGAATTCTTCACCGACGCCGCCGCAGCAGGCATTCGGCAGGCGGTCATCCTCGCCTCAGGCCTGGACGCTCGGGCATATCGGCTGGCGTGGCCGGTGGGGACGACGGTCTACGAAATCGATCAGCCCGAGGTCATCGAGTTCAAGACCAGGACACTCGCGGACTTCGGCGCCGTCCCGACCGCCGACCGCAGAACGGTCGCGGTCGATCTTCGCTTCGACTGGCCGTCGGCACTGATCGACGCCGGATTCGACCCGAGCCTGCCCACCGCGTGGAGCGCCGAGGGTC
>CAZOIX010000744.1:0-2790 GCA_964579685.1 uncultured Mycobacterium sp. | reverse complement strand
GCCGCGCCTCGCGCAGACCACCGACGAGCTCGACCACGTGCTGCACGCGCTCGAGGGCGGCTTCATCCCCGCCGGCCCGTCGGGCTCGCCCTTGCGCGGTCTGGTCAACGTGCTGCCCACGGGTCGCAACTTCTACTCGGTGGACCCGAAAGCGGTGCCGTCGAGGCTCGCCTGGGAAACCGGTGTGGCGATGGCGGATTCACTGTTGACGCGTTATCGGGAGGACCACGGCGAGTGGCCGAGGTCCGTCGGATTGTCGGTGTGGGGCACCTCGGCGATGCGCACCGCGGGTGACGATATCGCCGAAGTGCTCGCGCTGCTCGGGGCCAGGCCGGTGTGGGACGACGCATCGCGGCGGGTGGTGAACCTGGAGCCGATTCCGCTCACCGAACTCGGCCGCCCGCGCATCGACGTCACCGTGCGCATCTCGGGGTTCTTCCGAGACGCCTTCCCGCACGTGGTGACGATGCTCGACGACGCGGTGCAGCTGGTCGCGGAACTCGACGAGTCGCATGAAGACAACTACGTCCGCGCCCACGCACAGGCCGACCTGTCCAAGCATGGCGATCAGAGACGCTCCACCACAAGGATATTCGGCTCCAAGCCGGGTACCTACGGCGCCGGACTGCTACAGCTGATCGACAGCCGCAACTGGCGAGACGACGCCGACCTCGCGGAGGTCTACACCACATGGGGCGGTTTCGCCTACGGCCGCGGCCTCGACGGCAGGCCCGCGTCAGAGGACATGACCGAGAACTACCGGCGGATCGCGGTCGCGGCAAAGAACACCGACACCCGCGAGCACGACATCGCCGACTCCGACGATTACTTCCAGTACCACGGTGGCATGGTCGCGACCGTGCGCGCGTTGACCGGTAAGGCGCCTGCCGCCTACATCGGTGACAGCACCCGCCCCGATGCCGTGCGTACCCGCACCCTCTCGGAGGAGACCGCCCGCGTGTTCCGCGCCAGGGTCGTCAACCCCCGGTGGATCACCGCGATGCGCAGACACGGCTACAAGGGCGCCTTCGAGATGGCCGCCACCGTCGACTACCTCTTCGGGTACGACGCGACCGCGGGGGTGATGGCCGATTGGATGTATGAGCGGCTGTCGTCGGAATACGTCCTCGACGGCGAGAACCGCAAGTTCATGGCGGAGTCCAACCCGTGGGCCCTGCACGGCATGGCCGAGCGCCTCCTGGAAGCCGCAGGCCGCGGGATGTGGGCACAGCCCGACCGGGCAACCCTGGACGGGCTGCGGCAGGTGCTGCTCGAGACGGAAGGCGAGCTGGAGGGCTGAGCGGCTACGTTTGGGGCATGCCTGCGACCTTTGCCGACATCGCCAAGTCCGAATACGTCCTGTTGACCACGTTCACCAAGGATGGCCGGCCCAAGCCCACCGCGGTCTGGGCACCCCCGGACGGCGATCGCCTCCTCGTCATCACGCAGGAGAAGTCGTGGAAGGTCAAGCGCATTCGGAACACCCCACGCGTGACGCTCGCGCAGTGCGATCGGAGCGGCAACCCGAAAGGTGAGGCCATCGAGGCCGTGGCCGCCGTCCTGGACAAGTCGGCCAACGCGGCGACGTACGACCTGATCGGAAAGCGCTACGGCCTGCTGGGAAAGACCTTTAACCTGTTCTCGAAGCTGCGCGGCGGCATGGAGAACAACGTGACGATCGAGCTGAGAGCCGTTTAGCGAAGTCGGCGGCGGGTATCCTGCCGTCGCATCGTTTCTGCATCGAAAGAAGACTGACCCGTGACAGACACCTTCGACGACGTGGCGCGGTCCAAGTACCTGCTCCTGACGACGTTCACCAAAGACGGCAGGCCGAAGCCGACGACGGTGTGGGGGGTGAAGGACGGCGACAAGCTGCTCATCTCGACCGACGACGGGTCCTGGAAGACCAAACGCATCAACAACACGCCGCGTGTGACCATTCAGCGGTCCAGCGCCCTCGGCAAGCCGAAGGGCGAACCGGTCGAGGCCGTGGCGCGAAATCTGCCCAAATCGGACAATCGGCGTGTCTTCGACATGGTCACCCGGAAATACTGGTGGCACGCATGGTGGTGGATACCGCAGGCCATCATCCGCGGCGGTATCGACAAGGTGCACAGCGCCATCGAGGTGAAGGCGGCTTAACGCGCCGCAAGGTGCTCGTTGAAGAACGCGAAGACCCGTGCATAGGCATCTTCTGTCGCCGCGTCGTCGTAGCCGAAACCGGTGATCCGGATCAGGGGCTGACCGGGCAACTTGTTCGCGAAGCTGTGGCCGGCGTCCGGGTAGACCTTGATATCGGCGGTGATGTTCTTCTCCGCGACCACCCTGCGCAGCCGCGCCGGTGCGCCCACTCCGAGGGGGTCGCGGCGGCCGAAGCTGGCCACGATCGGACAGGCGCCGTCGAGCGTGTCGCTCAGATGCCGGGGTAGCGGGGTTCCGTAGAACGGCGCCGACGCGCCAAAACCCTTGGGCGCCACCACCAGAGCGAACTGCCCACCCATGCAGAAGCCGACCACGCCGACAGACCCGTTGCACTGCGGCATCGCCTGCACGTGATCGCGCGCGGCGAGGATGTCGTCGACCGCGCGGCCGCGCTGGCTGAGCAACTCCCGAAAGACCCTGGTGACGCATCGAGCCCGGCCGCCGCGGGCGTACATGTTCGGGGTGATCGCGACGAATCCCGCGGCGGCGATCCGGGCCGACGTCGCCTCGTTGTCCGGGCCGTAGCCGAAGGCGTCGTGCACCACCACGACACCCGGCCACGGTCCCGCACCGTCGGGCGTGCTCAGC
>CAZOIX010000743.1:0-2791 GCA_964579685.1 uncultured Mycobacterium sp. | reverse complement strand
ACGTGTGGCAGACACTGTTGTCCCAAATCACCGGATTCACAGCAAGATTGCCGGTCTGCACCGGAGGATCCCCAGGGCACCAACGACACGGGCCGGATGGGTTGTCTTCCGGGCACCCCGGCCACGACCCCAGCGGCACCGGGGCACCGGGTAGGGCGTTGGCGGTCGCTGCGGCCAGCCCCGAAGCGGCTACGGCGACACCGAACACCATCAGCCCCGCGGCCATCATGCGCTTGCGAATATGTGCGGTCGTCATGGCTTTCCTCGGGTCATGCATCATCGTGGGCGGCATCGTGCCCACAAGCACACCCGTGCCGAGGCGTTACCGATCCCAACGACCGCATCACCAGTCTAGGACCGGTAGCCATAGCCGTGAGCGGTATCGGCGCTTCAGCTTCGCGCGGATCGGCCGCACCCTGACGCAGACGTTAAACTGGACGTCCGTACACAAAAATGTCCGTGTGCCACCCCGTGATCCCGCCCGCGCCCAGCTGAGTGCGGCGGGATCACGCGTATGCCGGAGGTGTTGAGCTGTGAAGTACATGGTCGGGGTTCCGCTGGCGGCCGGTGCCGCTGCCGTGACGTTTGCGTCCCCCGCTGTGGCGAGTGAAGACGAGTTCGTCGAGACGATGCAGGCCAGCTACGTGTTTCTGACCGAGCAGCAGTTGCGGTCGGAGGGCGCCAAGATCTGCAGCGTGCTCGGCAGCGGTGTGCCCGCATCGGACGCGGTCGTGATGGTGCGCAATGACCTGGGCGTTTCGATCTCCGCCGCCGGCGAAATCGTCAGCGCCGCCGTCGTTGACCTCGATTGCTGATCCGGATCGACCGCTGCGAGCATCCGGCACGACGTGGGACACTCGAAGTCATGAACGGACGTCTCCGCGCGTCGGCTGGCTGGGCGATCGCGACCGCCGGCGTCGTCGCCGGGGTGGGTATCGCCCACGCGCAGCCGCCGCCCGTGGACCCCGTGATACCCCAGATCCCGGGCGTCGTCACCGACATCGTGGAAGCCGGCGGCCCGCTACCCGCCTCGCCGCCTCCACCGCCGGGAGCTCCGTCTGTGCCTGCGATCCCCGCCGATGCGCTACAGCAGCCCGGCGGACTCGGCTCCATCGGCGACATCTTCAGCAACTTCAGCAATCCGAACTACGCCAACGAGCTCTTCCCCTACCCGTCGGCCCCCTACACACCGGCTCGCCAGATGCCGATTGGCGCGCCGCCGCCCCCGGATCCCGCCTTCGCGCCTCCTTCCTGAGACTCGGCTCCCGGGCGACCCGCCTGCGCCGCCACTACCCTGAACGCGTGGCGAACGTGTTGTCGGTCAACCTGGCGCGGGTCCGCGCGAATCCCGATGCGCCATCGCGGCCGACAGGCATCGACAAGTCCGCGACGACCGAAGCCGTCATGGTGCGATCGCCGGGACCCATGCGCGGTGGCCTCGGAAGCGGCCTCGTCGGCGACACCATCGGCAATCAGAAACTGCACGGGGGTGAGGACCAGGCTGTCTATGCCTACGCGCGCGAGGACCTCGACGCGTGGGAGACGCGACTCGAACATTCGCTGCTCGATGGCATGTTCGGCGAAAATCTCACCACCACGGGCGTCGACGTCACGCACGCACGGATCGGTGAACGCTGGCGTATCGGCACCGGCGGCCTCGTCCTCGAGGTTTCCGCACCGCGTACGCCGTGCCGAACGTTCTCGGCGTTTCTGCAGCGCGACGACTGGATAAAGACCTTCACCGAGGCCGCCAAGCCCGGCGCGTACCTGCGGGTCGTCTCGCCGGGGACAGTGCGGGCCGGCGACACGATCTCGGTCGAGGACGTGCCCGACCATGACGTGACGATCGGCCTGGTGTTCCGTGCTCGAATGTCCGATCCCGACCTGCTGCCACAGTTGTTGGCCGCCGATGCGCTGTCCGCGGAGCTCAAGGCATATGTGCGCCGCCGGATCACGTCCGGGACAGGCTGAAACTGTTCGCTACAAAGCTGATTGGTCAGCCTCCGCCGGCTCGGGTCGGCGGCGTGCCGCGCCCCACAGTCCGACCCCGATGCCGACGACGGCGCCGCCGAGCCCGATGATCTGCTGTGAGCGCTTCAATTCGTGGTGCACCCTCATCCCGCCCAACAGATCGGCCGCGTCGGCCCCGCCCGACGCCAGAAACCAGCCGCGGGTGTTCTTTCCGCGCACTGCTGCGGCGATCATCAAGCCGCCGATGAGTGCATCGCGATAACCCATCGAGTGCAGGAGAAGCTGTGCCGTCGGGGCCGGCTTGCCGGAATCTCCCCACAGCCGGTTGGCGCCGAGCGGATCGACGAGGAAGTGGATACCCGAGGCGAGGCGAATGCCACCCACGGCGAGTGCTGCGCGGTCCAAAGGCATGGCGTGCAGCCTATGGCAGGACAAGACTGAACAGATGCGAATCGAGATCGTGGTGTTCGACGGGTTCGACGCCCTCGACGTCATCGCTCCGTGGGAGGTATTCGCCCGCGCCGCATCCATCGATTCTCGTCTCGAGGTCGCCGTGGTTCGCGTTGACGACCCGTTGGTGGTCACGGCCGCCGACGGGCTGCAACTGCACGTCGCCGATCGATTGGGCAGACCCGATGCCCTGTTCGTGCCCGGCGGCAGCTGGGTGGCTGGCACGGACACCGGTGTGCCACGCGAGATTCGGCGCGGCACGGTGCCCCGCGTCATCGCGGATCTGTCGGCCTCCGTCCGATGGGTGGCGTCGGTGTGCACCGGCGCGCTTCTGCTCGGCGAGGCGGGGATCCTGCGTGGACGCAACGCC
>CAZOIX010000742.1:0-2807 GCA_964579685.1 uncultured Mycobacterium sp. | reverse complement strand
GCTGCGGCATCTGCGGGCGGGACACCTGAGGTGCGGGTCCTTGCGTGGGCCACGAGGTGTCGGCCGGGCGCGCGGTGCTGACCGGCACCGATTGGGTCGGTGTCCGACCGGCGGCGCCCTGGTGACGCCCGACCTCGAAAGTCAGCTGCGGACCATCGGGGTTGCCGATGTTGATGTGCTGACCGTCATGCAGGTCGACGGTGGGAACCCGCCGGTTGTTGACGTACATGCCGTTGAGGCTGCCGTTGTCGATGGCGACCCACCGGCCCTGGTCGAATCGCAGCACAAGGTGCGCGCGCGAGATCAACGGATGCGCGATACGGATGTCGGCGCGAAGGTCGCGCCCGACGACTACGTCGTTGCCTGGGGCGAAGGTTCGGGTCGACCCGTCGTATCGAACGGTCAGCGCGGGCGGGGCTGGTCGGCTCATCGCGACCAACTCTATCCGTATGACCTTGATTGCGGCGCAGGTCGGTGCGGTCGTCAGGGTGTGGCTGGGTGCAGGTCGGCGAGACGACAAATAAGTGCCGGTCCGTACGGCGAGTCGGTCGCGTCGAAAGCCGCGCTCGTGGTGTCGTTGATCATGGTGTCCGGGGCGCCTGCAGTGCTGGTGGTGAGTGCGGCAGCGGCGATTGTGATATCGCCGACTGTGGCCGCACAGCCGTCCTACCCGACCGACGATCGGGGTTTCGTCGGCTCCGAGGTGCGCTGCGATCCACCACAGTCCGCGGTGGCGTTCAGTCGTACGGCGCAATCGATCGTGGCGATCTGTGTGGACGAGGCCGGCCACTATCAATACCGCGGCGCGCGACTGGACGATACGGACGCGGTGCTCACCGTCGTCGCCGAACCGACCGTGCCCGGCGAATTCTTCGCGCAGAAGGACGGCGCCACCTACACCGTCACGGCCAAGGAGCTGGTGATCCGGACCGATGACTGGGTACGGACCGAGCCCGTGCTGCAGTTCGGGACGCAGCCGCTGCTGGCGGTGGAGATGCCCACCGCGGCTGGCTAACCCGGCGAGCCCGTCACGACGCAGTGCGTATGGCTGTAGATCGTGGCCATGCACTTGTTGCAGTGTGTGCACAGCGATCGGATCGTGTGCGCGTCACCGTCGTCCTTGATGCGGTTGATCAGGTCGGGCTCCGCCAGCAGCGCCCGACCCATCGCGACGAAGTCGAAACCCTCGGCCATCGCCAGGTCCATCGTTTCGCGATTTGTGATGCCGCCCAACAGAATCAACGGCATCTTGAGTTCGGCGCGAAACAGCTTGGCGTCCCGCAGCAGGAATGCCTCCCGGTAGGGATATGCGCGGAGGAACTTCTTTCCGGTCATCCGGATACCCCACCGCAGCGGCGGTTTGAACGCGCCCGCGAATTCCTTGACCGGTGCGTCGCCGCGGAACAGATACATCGGATTGACCAGCGAGCTGCCCGCGGTGAGCTCGATCGCGTCGAGGCCGCCGTCTTCCTCCAGCCACTTCGCGGTCTGCAGCGACTCCTCGAGCGTGATGCCGCCGCGCACACCGTCGGCCATGGTCAGCTTCGCGGTGACGGCGATCGGGTTGCCCTCGGACTCCACGGCGCGCCGTACCGCCATCACCATGCCGCGCGCCACCTTGGCCCGGTTCTCGAGCGAACCGCCGAATTCGTCGGCACGCCGGTTGATGAGTGGGCTGAGGAACGAACTCGCGAAATAGTTGTGCCCCAAATGGATTTCGACCGCGTCGAAACCCGCCTCGATCGCCAGCCGGGCGGCGTTGGCGTGCGCGTCGATGATGTCGTTGATGTCATCGCGGGTGGCCTTCTTGGCGAAGCGCATCGACAGCGGATTGAAGAACCGCACCGGTGCGTATGCCGTCGCCTTGGTCGACCGGGCATTGGCGACCGGTCCCGCATGCCCGATCTGAGCGCTGATCGCCGCACCTTCGGCGTGGATGGCCTCGGTGAGCTGCTTCAGTCCGGGCATCGCCTCGGGACGCCACCAGATGACGTTGCCCTCGGTGCGCCCACCCTTCGACACCGCCAGATAGGCGACGGTCGTCATGCCGACCCCGCCCGCAGCGGGCAGTCGGTGATAGGTGATCAGATCGTCTGTGACGAGCGCATTCGGGGAAGACGCCTCGAATGTCGCGGCCTTGATGATTCGGTTGCGCAGGGTCACCGGGCCGAGCGTGGCCGGGGTGAACACATTGGGCTGCGTGTTCATAACAGGGGAGCATGCCAGACTGAAAGCCGTGGGTGCGATCACTTTGGACGGTAAGGCCACACGCGACGAGATCTTTGTCGACCTCAAGGAGCGGGTCGCGGCGCTGACCGCCGCCGGCCGCACACCGGGGCTGGGCACGGTGCTGGTCGGCGACGACCCGGGCTCACATGCCTATGTCCGGGGCAAGCATGCCGACTGCGCCAAGGTCGGCATCAATTCGATCCGGCGCGATCTGCCCGCCGACATCAGCCAGGCCAAGCTCGACGAGACCATCGACGAGCTGAACGCCAACCCCGAGTGCACCGGATACATCGTGCAACTTCCGCTGCCCAAGCACCTCAACGAGAACGCCGCGCTGGAGCGGGTCGATCCGGGCAAGGATGCCGACGGGTTGCATCCGACGAATCTGGGCAGGCTGGTCCTCAACGAACCGGCCCCGCTGCCATGTACCCCGCGCGGCATCGTGCACCTGCTCCGGCGCTACGAGGTCGAGATCGCCGGTGCTGAGGTCGTGGTGATCGGCCGCGGCGTCACGGTCGGCCGGCCGCTCGGCCTGCTGCTGACCCGTCGTTCCGAGAACGCGACGGTCACGTTGTGCC
>CAZOIX010000741.1:0-2825 GCA_964579685.1 uncultured Mycobacterium sp. | reverse complement strand
GTCACCGTCGGGATCGGGCCGGGAGAGCACCATGGTCTGTCCTGACGCCACCCCGCGACTGGGCTCACGCAGTTCGACGACGACACGACCGTCGCGCAGTTCAGCGACACCGTCGGCGATCCCGCCATGTGCGCGCACCTGCAGCTGGCATTCGATCGGGCCCGACGGCGCGATACCCGACGTGAACACGGGCCGCTCGCCGGTCAGCGTCCATACGTCGAGATCGGCGGCGCTGCCAACGTGCACCGTGCCGCTGTCGGCATCGATGCCCGTGACATAACGCGGCAGCCCGTCGGGACCCGGTCCGGCGATGCCGAGACCCTTTCGCTGGCCGATGGTGAACCCGTGCACGCCCTCGTGCTCTGCCAGCACCGTTCCGCCTGCGTCGACGACCGCTCCCCGCCGGACGCCGATCCGAGTGCCAAGGAACGTACGCGTGTCGCCCGAGGGAATGAAGCAGATGTCGTGGCTGTCCGGCTTTTCGGCAACTGCCAGTCCCCGGCCGGCCGCTTCTTCGCGAATCTGCGGCTTGGGCGTGTCACCCACGGGAAACACCGCATGGCGAAGCTGCCCGGCGGTCAGGACCGCCAGAACATAGGATTGGTCCTTATCCGCATCGACAGCGCGACGCAGGCGTCCCCCGGACAGCCGCGCGTAATGGCCCGTTGCCACAGAGTCGAATCCCAGGGCCAGCGCGCGATTGGCCAACGCAGAGAACTTGATGCGTTCGTTGCACCGAACGCATGGGTTCGGTGTCTCACCGCGGGCATAGGACGACACGAAATCGTCGACCACGTCTTCTTTGAATCTGTCGGCGAAATCCCAAACATAGAACGGAATGTCGAGCACATCGGCGACGCGTCGCGCATCAGCGGCGTCTTCCTTGGAGCAACAGCCCCGCGAGCCGGTGCGCAGCGTGCCGGGCGCCGGGGAGAGCGCCAGGTGCACACCGACGACGTCATGACCGGCGTCGACCATCCGGGCGGCGGCGACCGACGAGTCGACACCACCGCTCATTGCCACGAGCACACGCACTAGTCGGCAACTCCCGAACTGGCCAGTGCCGCCTGCCGCGCGCGCTCGACCGCAGCGGGTAAGACCGCCAGCGCAGCATCAACATCGGCATCGGTGCTGGTGTGGCCCAACGACAATCGCAGAGAGCCGCGAGCGCTTGCCGGATCTGCGCCCATCGCGATCAGCACATGGGAGGGCTGCGCCACTCCCGCGGTGCACGCCGAACCCGTCGAGCACTCGACCCCTTTGGCGTCCAACAACATCAGCAGCGAGTCGCCCTCGCAGCCCCGGAACGTGAAGTGGGTGTTGCCGGGGAGCCGGCCCCCGCCGGCCGCACCGTTGAGCCGAACATCGTCGATGCTGGACAACACACCGTCGATCAGCCGGTCGCGCAGCTCGGCGATGCGTGCACTGTTGGCTTCCAGACTCTCCACCGCGATGGCCGCCGCGGCGGCCATCGCGACGGTACCGGCGACATCCGGTGTGCCCGAACGGACATCGCGTTCCTGACCACCGCCGTGCAGCAACGGCACGCACGCGGTGTCACGGCGCAACAACAGCGCACCGACACCGGCGGGTCCGCCGAACTTGTGCGCCGCGATACTCAACGCCGACAATCCGCTCGCGCCGAAGTCGACGGGTATCTGCCCCACCGCCTGCACAGCGTCACTGTGGATCGGCACATCGAACTCGGCCGCGATCGCCGCCAGTTCCGCGATCGGCATGATGGTGCCGACCTCGTTGTTGGCCCACATGACCGTCACCAGCGCGACATCGTCGTGATCCTGCAATGCACGCCGAAGAGCCGACGGTGAGACCGAGCCATCGTCTTCGACGGCCAACCACGTCACATCGGCGCCTTCGTGTTCGACCAGCCACTCGACGGCGTCGAGCACAGCATGGTGCTCGACGGGCGTGGTGACGATGCGCCGGCGGCGCCGATCGCCGTCGCGACGCGCCCAGTACATCCCCTTGACCGCGAGGTTGTCGCTCTCGGTGCCACCCGCGGTGAAGATCACCTCGGAGGGTCGCGCACCGAGCAGCTTGGCGAGCGTCTCGCGCGCCTCCTCCATGCGGCGACGCGCCGTTCGTCCGGTGCCGTGCAGTGACGACGCGTTACCGACCGTCGCCAGGACAGACGTCATCGCCTCGATGGCTGCGGGGTGCATCGGGGTGGTCGCGGCGTGGTCCAGATAGACCGGCGAAGCGGGGGACCCGCCAGGCTCCCTGGGACCGCTGGCGCGAAGAACATCTGACGAGGTCATAGCCGTTCCATGGTAGCTGCCCCGCAGCTGCGGGCCAGATCCCGTGGTCAGGCCACCAGCGCGTGACCGTGTCCCCGGCGCGATGCGTCCCCGCGTACCGCGGATTCACAGCGGGCGGCGAGGTCGCGGCGGTCGGTGCCCGGCACCTGCAGCGACTCGACCTGCACGCGCACGATCGTGCGTTGCGCGGTGATCAGGCGTCGGATCGATGCCAGCAGCGTGTCGTCCCCGACGTACGCGGCGGTCGTCGACGGTCGGCCGTCACGTCCGTGGTAGCTCAACCGCAACGGTTGGACCGGCCTGGATGCGTCCACCGCGGCCTGGAACATCGCGGGCCGGAACTGCCCGTAGGCCAGTCCGCACCACGTCGTGCCCTCGGGGAAGGCGACACCCGTCTGGCCGGCCCGCAGCCGGCCGGCGACCGTGGAAACGACGGCGGGTAAGCGCCGCAGGTTGTCCCGTTCGATCGGAATGACCTTCATCAGCCGGGCGAGAAAGCCCAGCCCGGGCCAGTTGACCATCTCGGACTTGGCGACGAACCGACCC
>CAZOIX010000740.1:0-2827 GCA_964579685.1 uncultured Mycobacterium sp. | reverse complement strand
CACCGACAGCGGCCGGGCCGCGTTGGAGCTGGCGGCACCGGGACATGCCGAGTTGGTGCGCAGCGCGGTGTTCGACGGTATGACGGCCGCCCGACTACGGGCATTCGGCGCGGTGGCCGAGACGGTCGCGGAGCGGTTGGCTACCGGGTCATAGTTCGCCGCCGAAATAAGGTTCCGGTACGTATTCTCGCCCTGGCCGTGCGTCAACCCGTATCTCGGGCCCGAGGTGGCGGCCGGACGCGTATCAAGGCGGCAACTGCAGAGCCGGTACCGACCGGTCTACCGAAATTCCTACCTGGCGAAGGACGCCGTGCTGACACCCGTAACGCGCGCTAAGGCGGCCTGGTTGTGGGCTGGGAGAAGGGCCACGCTGGGTGGCCTTTCCGCCGCGGCTGTGCATGGGTCTCGATGGATCGACGCGACGGAGCCGGCGGACCTGTTCCGGCTCGGTGATGCCGTTGATGGCATCAACATCCATCGCGACGCCTTGGCCGCCGAGGAAGTCTCGAGCGTGCCGTCATTCGGCTGGATGCCCTGGCCAATGCGACGAGTTTGGCGCGCCACCAAGTGGAGTCAGTGATTGATCGGCATGCCGGCGCGCGGGGCATCGTCCAGCTACGTCGGGCGGTTGAGCTCATGGACGGCGGGGCGGAGTCCCCTCAGGAGACGCGGACGAGGCTGCTGCTGATCGCCGCCGGATTCCCGCGGCCAGAAACGCAGATAGTGGTGTGCGACGAGTTCGGCGACTTCATCGGCCGCGTCGATATGGGGTATCGCAAGCGGAAGGTCGCCATCGAGTACGACGGCCCGCAACACTGGGCAACCTCGGCCGACCATGCGCGCACCATCGAACGGATCGCCGACCTCGAGGCTCAGGGGTGGATCATCATCCGCGTCACCCGTGACATCCTTCGCTACCGAAGTGGGGTTTTCCTCTCCCGGGTGCGCGACGCGATGCGCATCACCGAGTGGCCACACTGCGACGAGATCCGACTTGATGCACGTATCGGGCTAGATCGTGTGGCATAAGCCTGACCTCGCCTGGTCACAACGCGTCGGGTAGGCCCCACTTCGCGAACGACTCCATGTGGAACGCGACGACGTGGGATATGCCGTCGTCGGTCACGGCCAACACATGCAGCTGGAGGGGCTCGTGTGCCCCGGTTTCGCGGTTGTGCAAGTACATCGCCGCGGCCGGCTGACCATTGGCCACCGTGGGGAGCAGCCGCATATCGCCGGGCAGTTCGGCCGGGCAGTGCGTCTTCGACAGCAAGACGATGTCCTCCGGGCCCCGGTACCAGCCGTCGAAGGGTGGCATCTCCCAGACGGCGTCGGCGGTGAAGAGCTCGACGAGCTTGTCCATGTCGTAGGTCTCGAACGCGTCGATGTAGCGCGTCAGCAGATCCTGTGCCTCCGGTGATTCCGGAGCCTGAAGATGGTCGTCCGCGCTGGGGCCGACGGCGTCCAACTGCGCCCGGGCCCGCTGCAGCAGGCTGTTGACCGCCGCCGGCGACGAGCCGATCGCCTCGGCGACCTCGGCCGCCTTCCACTGCAATACCTCCCGCAACACCAGCACCGCGCGTTGCCGGGCGGACAGGTGTTGCAGCGCCGCGACGAATGCGAGCCGCACCGATTCGCGGGAGGCCACGATGTCGGACGGATCGGTCGAATCGTCGGGAATCGGTTCCAGCCACGGCACCTCGTCGCGCGCGACGATGTCGTCGACGGGATCCGAACTCGGCGCACCGAGCCCGGTCGGAAGCGGCCGCCGGGCACGGCTGTCCAGCGCCGTCAGGCAGGTATTGGTCGCGATCCGGTACAGCCAGGTGCGCACCGACGATTTCCCCTGGAAACCCTTGTACGACTTCCATGCCCGTAGATACGTTTCCTGCACCAAATCCTCGGCATCGTGCAGGGACCCCGTCATCCGATAGCAGTGTGCGAGCAGCTCGCGGCGGTATCGCTGGGCATCCGCCAGGAAGGCGTCCTCTTCGCTGCCGTCATCGAGATGGTGGGCCAGGACCGTCACCTCGCCGAGCTTAGTCAGCGTGGCTGACAACCGACACCGTCGCGTGATCGGTCAGCCGATACTCTCCCCTGGTGGCAACTACCCGCAGCGAACGCAGCTTCGACGGCATCGGGGGCGTCCGCATCGTCTACGACGTGTGGACCCCGGAGGTGGCCCCGCGCGGCATCGTGGTGCTCTGCCATGGATACGCCGAGCACGCGCGCCGCTACGACCATGTCGCGCAGCGATTCGGTGACGCCGGGTTGATCACCTATGCGCTGGACCTTCGCGGACACGGTCGATCCGGCGGCAAACGCGTGTACCTGCGCAACATCTCCGAGTACACGGGCGACTTCCACACCCTGGTCGGCATCGCGACTGCCGATCACCCCGAGCTGCCGCGGATTGTGGTCGGCCACAGCATGGGGGGCGGCGTCGTGTTCGCCTACGGCGTGGAGCATCCCGACGACTACGCCGCGATGGTGCTGTCCGGACCCGCCGTCTACGCCCAGGACGACGTGTCGTCGTTCATGATCACCGTCGCCAAGGTGGTCGGTAGCGTCCTTCCCGGCCTGCCCGTCGAAAAGCTTCCGACCGAAGCGGTGTCGCGGGACCCCGACGTGGTCGCCGCGTACATGGCCGATCCGATGGTGCACCACGGCAAGCTGCCCGCGGGGATCGCCAAGGCGCTTCTCAACGTCGGCGAGACCATGCCGCAGCGGGCCGCCGCGCTCACCGCGCCACTGCTGGTCGTGCACGGGGAGAAGGACATCCTGATCCCCGTCGCCGGTAGCCGCCACCTCCTGGAGTGTGTGGGGT
>CAZOIX010000739.1:0-2834 GCA_964579685.1 uncultured Mycobacterium sp. | reverse complement strand
GACCATTTCGCTGGAGGGGCTTGACCTCGACGCCCTGGACCGCCACCTGCGCTCGGTCGACGTCCCCCGGTCCGGAGATCTGCGCGGCGAGTTCATTTCGGGCGGCCGATCGAACCTGACCTTCCTGGTGTACGACGACGCATCCAAATGGGTGCTGCGTCGGCCCCCGTTGCACGGGTTGACCCCGTCGGCCCACGATATGGAGCGCGAATACCGGGTGGTGGCCGCGCTGGCCGGCACCGCCGTTCCGGTGGCCCGCGCCGTCACGATGCGCAACGACGACTCGGTGCTGGGTGCCCCGTTTCAGATGGTCGAGTACGTCGAGGGCCGCGTCGTTCGGCACACCGACCAGCTCGAGGCGCTCGGCGACGCGAACACGATCAACGGTTGCGTCGACGCACTGATCAGGGTTCTCGCCGATCTGCACTCGGTCGACCCCGACGAGGTCGGGCTCGGCGACTTCGGTAAACCGACCGGCTATCTCGAACGACAGGTCCGGCGTTGGGGCGGGCAGTGGGATCTCGTGCGGTTCGACAACGACCCGTGCGACGCCGACGTGAAGCGGTTGCATTCGGCTCTCGCAGAATCGATTCCGTCGCAGAGTCGCACCGCGATCGTGCATGGCGACTACCGCATCGACAACACCATGCTCGACGCGCAGGACGCCACCAAGGTGCTGGCCGTGCTCGACTGGGAGATGTCGACCCTGGGCGACCCGATCAGCGATGCCGCGCTGATGTGCGTGTACCGCCACCCGATGTTCAACCTGGTGCACGCCGACGCGGCATGGTCATCGCCGCTGATCCCGCCCGCCGACGAACTCGCACACCGATACTCCGTCGCGGCGGGGGTCGGCTTGGATCACTGGGAGTTCTACATGGCGCTGGCGTACTTCAAGCTCGCGATCATCGCCGCAGGTATCGCCTACCGCGGCCGGGAAGGCGGCGGCGTGGCCGACGACACCGACGCCGTCGCCGAGGCGGTCGGCCCGCTGATCGGCGCGGGTCTGCAGATTCTGAAGCGCTGATTCAGAAGGGCTGCACCTTGAGGTTCTTCTTGGCCGCGCGGCGCAGCTGAACGATTCTGGCGGTCCCCACCGCGACGGTCAACAGGCCTCCGCATACAGCGGCCAGCAGAATCGCCACGCCCAGAGGCAGATTCCACTCCCAGACGAAGAAGTGGATGGTCGTGGTGTCGGTGTTCTGCATGATGAACACGAGCAGCACGATCAGGATCACGAACCCGGTGATCAACGCAGACCAGAGCGCTGCGGCGCGGGTGAATTTCACCGCCGACTCGGGTTTGCCGACGTTGTCGCCCGCGGTTCCGACCGGACCCGGCGGAGTTCCCTTCCCAGGCGCCGGTGGTGGCGGCGGCGGATCAGGCGGAACTGGCGGATCGCTGGTCATGGCTCCATCTTGCCCTTTCCGGCGTCGAATGAAACCACAATGGGTACTCGCCAACGGATAACACTGAACTAAAGCGCGGCGTTGCCGCGTGCATGTCGATACTGTCCGGGGATGCCTATGTCGAGCGCTCGTCGCGGGAACTTGGCGATTCTCGCGGCCCTACTTGCAGTGATCGCATCGCTCGCCTCGTCGTGCGGCAGCTCCAATCCGCTCGGCGGCGGGGAGATATCCGCAGATCTGAAGTCGATCGCCGTCGGTTCGGCCGACTTCACGGAGAGCAAGATCATCGCGGAGATCTACGCCCAGGCGCTGGAGGCCAACGGTTTCACCATCCGCCGCCAGTTCGGCATCGGCAGCCGCGAAACCTATATCCCTGCAGTACAGGACCATTCCATCGATCTGATTCCGGAGTACACCGGAAACCTCTTGCAGTACTTCGATCCCGAGGCCGATGCGACGACGCCCGACGCGGTGTTGCTCGCGCTGTTCAAAGCCCTTCCCGGAGATCTGTCGATCCTCTATCCGTCGCCGGCAGAGGACAAGGACACCCTCGCGGTCACCGAGGCGACGGCGCAGAGGTGGAACCTCACGTCGATCGCCGACCTGGCGGCGCACTCCGCGGAGGTGAAAGTCGGTGCACCATCGGAATTTCAGACCAGGGTGACCGGACTGGTGGGTCTGAAGGACAAATACGGTCTGGACATCGCGCCCGCCAACTTCGTCTCGATCAGTGACGGTGGTGGTCCGGCCACAGTGAACGCCTTGACCAACGGCACGATCACCGCGGCCAACATCTTCAGTACCTCGCCGTCGATCGAGCAGAACAATCTGGTGGTTCTCGAGGATCCGAAGAACGTGTTCCTCGCGGCGAACGTCGTTCCGTTGGTCGCGTCGCAGAAGATGTCCAACGAACTCAAGACCGTGCTGGACGCGGTGAGCGCCAAGCTGACCACCGAGGCGCTCATCGAGCTCAACACGGCGGTCGAAGGCAATCAGGGCATCGACCCCGACGAAGCGGCGGCGAACTGGATCAAGGACAACGGCTTCGACCAACCGCTGCAGAAATAGGCCAGATGATCACATTCACCGACGTCACCAAGAAGTTTCCCGACGGCACCGTCGCGGTCGACGACCTGACGCTCGAGGTTCCGGAGGGCACGCTCACGGTCTTCGTCGGCCCGTCGGGCTGCGGTAAGACCACGTCGATGCGGATGATCAACCGGATGATCGACCCCACCTCGGGCACGTTGACCGTCGACGGCCGCGATGTCACCAAGGTCGACCCGGTCCAGCTGAGGCTCGGCATCGGCTACGTCATCCAGAGCGCCGGATTGATGCCGCATCTGCGGGTGGTCGACAACGTCGCCACAGTGCCGGTGCTGCGCGGCGAATCACGCCGCAGCGCACGCAGATCCGCGTTGGAGG
>CAZOIX010000738.1:0-2836 GCA_964579685.1 uncultured Mycobacterium sp. | reverse complement strand
CGACCTGGGCCAGCAGGCGCTCGTCGGGACCGCGGACCGCGGCCACGATGCAGAATTCGGTGGCGCCGCTCTTCGCGGTCTGCTTCGCGGCCTCCACCAGGCTGGGGATGTCCAGCCAGGCACTGCGTACCGGTGATGCGAAAAGACCTGACTGCGAACAGAAGTGGCAGTCTTCGGGGCATCCACCGGTCTTGAGGCTGATGATTCCCTCGACCTCGACGTCGGGACCGCACCACTTCATCCGAACCTCATGGGCAAGTGCAAGCAGTTCGTCGAGATTCTCGTCGGGAAGGCGCAACACCTGCAGCGTCTGGTCCTGGTCGAGGCTCTCGCCGCGCTCCAGCACCTGGTCGCGTGCCTTCGCCAGAATGTCGCTCACAGTTGGTCCCTTCATCAAACTTGAACGGCGTTCAGGTTAGGCTACCGGTGTGCAGCTCCACAAACGCGACGTGGTCGAGGCAGCGGCGACACTGCTCGACGAATACGGGATCGCCGACCTCACGATGCGGCGACTCGCACGTGAGCTCAGCGTGTCCCCCGGCGCCCTGTACTGGCATTTCGCCAACAAGCAGGAGCTGCTCGGCGCCATCGCCGACCGCATTCTGGAGGGCGTCCCAGCTGCGAGCGGCGTCGCCGAGGTCTGTCATCGGCTGCGCGATGCGCTGCTGTCGCACACCGATGGCGCGGAGCTGGTCTCGGCTAGTTTCGCGGCCGGCCAGTCGTCGGCGATGAAGCAGATTCTCGCGATCCTCACAGAGGCGGTGTCCGCTGCCGGAGTGGACACCGCGCATGCCGAGTTGGCGGCCCGCACGGTCGTCTATTACGTCCTCGGCTTCACCGTCGACGAACAGTCGCGGCTGCAGTGGGATGCATCGGGCGCCGAGCTGCCCGAGTGGCAATCGGTGCTCACCGACGACGCCAACGCGCGGTTCGGGTTCGGCCTGCGCCTGTTCGTTGACGGGATCAACGTTTCGCAGGCGATCTACGAGACGTGATCACCGTCGACGACGTGCGACGCATCGCCTCGACCCTGCCGAGGTCCCATGAGGCCGTCGTTCGTGACGAGATCAGGTTCCGCGCCGGGCGACTCGTCTACGCCGCGTTCTCCAGGGACGAGACGGTGATGGGTGTCGGGTTCCCCAAGGAAGAGCGCGCGGCCATGGTGGCCGCACAACCCGAGAAGTTCATGCTGCCCCGCAAGGCGGAGATGCGATACAACTGGATTCTGGTGCGGCTGGACGCGATCGAACTCGACGAACTCCGCGAGCTGGTGATCGACGGCTGGCGGATGTGTGCACCGAAAAGCGTTGGGGCAAAAATACTTTAGAGCACATGTTCGCGCTTGGCGCTGCCGTCCCAAACTCTGATGGCAATGGCCGTCGCGGAGAGCTCATGCCCCACGCTTCTGACGGTCAGCGCGGCCGGCAACTTGTCGGCAGGTACCCGGCGCGCCAAGGTCACATGCGGCGTCCACTGACCGGGCTGCGAATGCGGTAGCGGGCCGGCCGGCATATGGGGCAGGCACGCCGCGTGGACGTCGGCATGAAGAGACAGCAGGGGCGCTGACGGTAGGACCAACCGAACGAGCGTGAAGTCCCGCCGACCGAAAAGCATGGGCGCGCCGATCGTGCAGGAGAGCGGAAGCAGTGTGCGCACCGGCAGCAGCGCGTCGTTCACCGAGTCGTCCATGCGCTGCGCCACCGCCAAGGTGACGTGCGGCCTATTGCTGGGCGCGGTGTGTGCGGACTGGCTACGCACGCCGGCGTCGGTGAGGTCGTCCCAGACGCGCCGGATCGCTGCATCGGTGTCCGGGTCGAACAGCAACTCGACCGAATGCACCATTGCTACGCCAGACTGGCGACCCACGCGGGGTCGAACGCCGACGCACTGACGGCGTCGAACTCGGCGGCACTGCGCGCACCCAGGCCCGCAGGGAGCACCGCGCGCAGCGGAGCCAGCCTGTCCAGCGCGTCGCGATTGCCCAGCTCCGCCGGACCGGGATCGGCCGGCCACGCGCCGATCACCAGCCCGGCGCACGGGACCCCCTGCGAAGCAAGCGATTCCAGTGTCAGTGCCGTGTGGTTCAACGTGCCGAGCCCCGCGCCGACCACGACGAGCACCGGCGCCGCCAGCGCCTTGGCGACGTCACGCAGCGTCGTGCCGTCCTCCCCGATTTCGACGAGCAGGCCGCCTGCGCCTTCCACCAGTACCAATTTCGCTGTGCCATCCCTGGCGCCACGTACCGATTCGACCAGTTGCGCGCGGGTGGGCAGCGCCAGGCCCGCGCGTCGCGCGGCTGCCACCGGAGCCAGCGGCTCGGGGTATCGCCACGAACCACGCAGGTCGGTCACCCCGGAAAGCCGTCCGATGTCGGCCAGGTCGTCATCGCGAGGACTGCCGGTCTGCACGGGTTTGCACACCACGACGTCGACACCAGCACGTCGCGCATGACAGGCCAGGGCCGCCGTCGCGACCGTCTTGCCGACGCCGGTATCGGTGCCTGTGATGACGAGAGTGCTCACGCGCCTGGAAAGAGCACGTCGGTGAGTACCTCGCGCGCCAAGGCCATCTCGTCGTCCGAGAGTGACGCACGGGCTGTCAGGCGCAACCGGGAGGTGCCCGGTGCCACCGTCGGCGGCCGGAAGCAGCCAACGCGGACACCGCGGTCCAGGCACGCAACCGCGGCGGCCAACGCCACCTCGGGCTCCCCCAGGATCACCGACACCACCGCCGAACCGGGCGGCACGACGACGCCGCACACAGCGGCGAGCGCCGCCGCGTTGTCCAGCACCGCCCGCGCGCGCCACGGCTCGGCGATCAACACGTTCAGCGCCGC
>CAZOIX010000737.1:0-2836 GCA_964579685.1 uncultured Mycobacterium sp. | reverse complement strand
GCGGCCATCACATCGTTGAAGAAGATGTTGGGGCTCTTGCCACCGAGTTCGAGCGTGACCGGGATCAGGTTCTGCGAGGCGTACTGCATGATCAGGCGGCCGGTGGTGGTCTCGCCGGTGAACGCGATCTTGGCGATGCGATCGCTGGAGGCCAACGGCTTACCCGCCTCGAACCCGAACCCGTTGACCACGTTGAGCACCCCGGCAGGCAGCAAGTCCCCGATCAGCGACATCAGGTACAGGATCGACGCCGGGGTCTGCTCGGCCGGTTTGAGGACGACGGCATTGCCTGCGGCCAGCGCGGGCGCCAGCTTCCACGTGGCCATCAGGATCGGGAAGTTCCACGGGATGATCTGACCGACCACACCGAGGGGTTCGTGGAAGTGATACGCCACGGTGTCGTCGTCGATCTGGCTCAGTGAGCCCTCCTGCGCCCGGATCGCCCCCGCGAAATACCGGAAGTGGTCGACGGCCAGCGGCAGGTCGGCGTTGAGGGTCTCGCGAATCGGTTTGCCGTTGTCCCAGGCCTCCGCGAGCGCCAGCGATTCGAGGTTCTCCTCGATGCGGTCGGCGATCTTGTTGAGGATCCCTGCCCGCTCGGCGGCCGCCGTCCTGCCCCATGCGGTGGCGGCGCCGTGCGCGGCGTCCAGAGCCTTCTCGACGTCCGCTTCACCCGACCGCGGGATCTCGCAGAACGGCTGACCGGTCACGGGTGTCGGATTCTCGAAGTACTCGCCGGAGGCCGGTGCGACCCATTCCCCCCCAATGAAATTGCCGTACCTCGACTCGTACGACATCAGCGCATCTGCGGATCCGGGACGGGCATAGATAGTCATCGACGACTCCCTCTCTCACGTCGGCGTCCTAAGGGTGTAACGAGGCTCACACTACGCCGGGCGGCCAGAATGGTGTCGTGGCGGAAGACCCCTATCTGTGGCTCGAGGACATCACCGGCGATGACGCGCTGGACTGGGTGCGCAAGCACAACGAACCCACCCTCAACGCGTTGGCTTCGACCCGCTTCGAGCAGATGCGCGCCGAAGCGCTCGAGGTGCTCGACACCGAAGCGCGGATCCCCTACGTGCGACGGCGCGGCGACCATCTGTACAACTTCTGGCGCGACGCCGCCAACCCACGCGGGCTGTGGCGGCGCACCACCCTGGACAGCTACCGCACCGACGAACCCGACTGGGACGTTCTGCTCGACGTCGATGCGCTCGCCGACTCCGAAAACGAGAACTGGGTGTGGGCCGGGGCGGACGTTCTCGAACCGGATCATCGGTTGGCGCTGATCGAGTTGTCACGCGGCGGAGCCGATGCCACGGTGGTACGCGAATTCGACATCCAGAAGCGGCAATTCGTCACGGCCGGATTCGAACTCCCGGAAGCGAAGTCCACCATCACGTGGCAGGATCGCAACACCGTGCTGGTGGGCACCGAATTCGGTCCGGACTCCATGACCGACTCCGGCTATCCACGGATCGTCAAACGATGGCGACGCGGCCAACCGCTCGAAGCCGCGGTGACCCTGTTCGAGGGCGAGCCGACCGACGTCAGCGTGGGTGGCGGCTACGATCCGACCCCCGGCTTCGAGCGGCTGCTCATCACACGGTCTTTCGACTTCTTCAACCGTGAGCGCTACGAACTGCGCGGGGATGACCTGATCCGCATCGAGGTGCCCACCGACGCAGGCATGTCGACGCACCGTGAATGGCTGTTGATCCGGCCACGGACCGAGTGGACCGTCGGCGCGCAGACCTACCGGCCCGGGTCGCTGTTGGCGGTCTGCTACGACGAATTCCTCACCGGGGACTATGAACTGACCGTCGTCTTCGAACCCGACGAGCATTCCAGCCTGGAGAACTACGCGTGGACGCGCGACCATCTGGTGCTCGTCACTCTCGTCGACGTATCCAGCCGTGTGGAACTGGTGGCACCGGGGATATGGGAACGGTCAGCCATTGCGGGCATTCCGCCGAACACCAACACCGTGCTGGTGGACATCGACGAATACGGCGATGAGATGTTTCTGGACTCCAGCGGTTTCACCACGCCATCGCAGCTGTTGTGGGGCCGCGCGGGGACCGAGGTCGTCCCGGTCAAGAGTGCACCGGCGTTCTTCGATGCCTCCGATATCGAGGTGAACCAACATTTCGTCGCGTCTGCCGACGGCACCAAGATCCCCTACTACGTTGTGGGCCATCGCAGTTCGGTCGGCCCCGGGCCGACGCTGCTCAGCGGATACGGCGGATTCGAAGTCGCCAACACGCCGGGGTACGCGGGGGTGCTCGGCCGGCTGTGGCTGGCCCGCGGCGGCACCTACGTGCTGGCCAACATCCGCGGCGGCGGTGAATATGGACCGACCTGGCACACGCAGGCGATGCGCGAGAACAGACACCTGGTGTACGAAGACTTCGCCGCGGTGGCATCCGACCTCGTCGACCGCGGCGTCACCACCGTCAGCCAGCTCGGCGCACAGGGCGGCAGCAACGGCGGCCTGTTGATGGGTGTCATGCTGACGCGGTACCCCGATCTGTTCGGCGCGCTGGTGTGCAGTGTGCCCCTGCTGGACATGCGGCGCTTCCACCTGCTGCTCGCTGGTGCCTCATGGATGGCCGAGTACGGCGATCCGGACGACCCGGACGACTGGGCGTTCATCTCGAAATACTCGCCGTACCAGAACATCTCACCTGACCGGCGCTACCCGCCGGTGCTGATCACCACGTCCACCCGCGACGACCGGGTGCACCCGGGCCACGCCAGGAAGATGACCGCGGCGCTGGAGGAATTCGGGCATCCGGTGCACTACTACGAGAACATCGAGGGCGGGCACGCC
>CAZOIX010000736.1:0-2837 GCA_964579685.1 uncultured Mycobacterium sp. | reverse complement strand
CGATAGCCGCTCGCGTCGAGCACGCCGGTGGGCTGCGGCGGCACCAGGAAAGCGGCCAGAAGAAACGACCCGACCGCGACAACGGCGGCGATCTCCCCTGCTGCCCGCACAAACGGCAGCCCATAGGTGGTGACCGGGCCGGGATCGGGTAGGCCTGTCGCCGTCAACGCCTCCACCAGCGACAGGGCACTCAGCCCCGCCGCGACCGCACCTGCCAGCACCGCCACCCCGACGAGCACCGGCCACACCGCGCTGCTGCGCACGCTGGAAGCGACCGTCGTCATGCGTTCAGCGTATGGCGTGCTCGCTCCGGCTAGCTCGCGGGTGATTGCCGGCGGCGCTGTGCCTCACGCGCAGCGAACTGCTCCCGGGAGAACCGTTCGACCGTATCCATGTCGCGCAGGATTCCGCGGAGCTCGTCGCGGAACGCGAGGCGTCGCTCGTCGAGGTCGGCCGCGGGCGCCAGCAGATTCTGGTCAGCGGCGACCTGGCGCGCCGTCGCGAACAGGAGGGCGGACACCGACTCATTGCTGCGCACGCGGTGTTGCGCGCTGTATTGATGACCGAGGCCCAATGCCTGTTTGGTCAGCGCTTTCTCATCGATGTCGGCGGGTGCGTCGCGCAACACGTCGGCGACGATCTCATAGGCCTCGAAGAACGGGCGCAGCATGGCGCCGGCGATCAGCGGTCGTTTGACGCGCAGCAGAGCGTCGACGTCTCCGGACTCGACGTGCGATTCCCAATCCTGGTGCCACGACATCTCTTCGGCCAGGTGCTCGCGGAATGCCGCGGAGTCGGCGAAGTAGAAATCGAACTTCAGCAGATCCCGCAGCCGCATCGCCTGACTCCAGAACGCCTCCAACCGGTCTGTATCGGCGCGTCCGGAATACGCGAGCGCCAGATCGGCGATGGACGTCTCCAGAAAAGCGTCGATGAGCGTATTGCGGTAGAACGCCGCCTCGTGCTCGTCCTCCGGGGCGATCCGCCAGACCGGCTCTCGGCCGCCTTCCACACACGTCACCGGATGCCCGTTGGACAGGGCATCGAGTGCCGCGCGAACCCCTTCGGCCGTCCGCAGGCGCAGCGCGCTGTTTGTCATCGGCGTCTGCTTGCGCTCGAGATAATCCAGTGAGTCCTGCAAAGTGTGGTGCAGCTGGCCCAGCGTCAGCGCCAGCCCGCGGGTGGTCAGCAGCAGCGCCGAGACCAACGCGGTCGCGTTGACCGGTGTGGCCCGCAGGATCCGCCACGCCACCTCGAACGCCATCTTCTGCATCGCAAGGCGTTTCGCGTCCTCGTCGGTGGTCATCGGCCCGTGCGGTGCACCCAGGTATTCGCGCATCGACACCGCTTCTGGGAAGCGGACATAGATCTTGCCGTAGTTGCGCTCGCCCTGCGCCTTGATGAAGTTGTACAACCAGGGCAGACCCTCGGGCGTCTTCTCACCGCCCTGCGCATATGCGGCGTACTCCGCGGTTTCGTGCAATTGGTCGAAGCTGATCGACACCGGCTGCAGCAGAATGTCGTCGCTTCGGCCGTCGAGGTAGGCATCGGCGACGTAGGCGAGCAGACCGAGCTTGGGCGGCAACATCTTTCCGGTGCGCGAGCGTGTGCCCTCGATCGACCAGCTCAGGTTGAACCGCTTCTCGACGATGTAGCCGACGAACTGCCGCAACACATACTTGTACAGCGGGTCGTCAAGCTTGCGGCGCAGGAAGATCACGCCCGAGTGGCGCATCAGTGGACCCATGAAACCGAACGAAAGATTGATCCCCGCGAACGTGTGAACCGGCGGCAACCGGTTCTCCTGCATCGCCACCGGGACGATCACCCCGTCCAGATAGGACCGGTGCGAGAACAGCAGCACTGCCGGATGGTTCTCCAGGTTGCGCCGCATCGCCTCGACCTCGTCGCGGTCGTAGTCGATGTTGGGGTCGAATCCACGGCTGAATATTGCGCGGCCGAGGGACGGGATCAAATCGACCGAGAACCGGCTCCATCCGGTGGACAGTTCGTCGAGCATGTCCCCGGCTTTTTCGATGTCGGCATCCGGGATCTGTTCCAGACCTTCGCGAAATCGTGTCGAGGCCAGTATCTCGGGCTTCATCAGTCGCGGGGATTTGTATTCCGGTCCCAGCAGGCGCAACTCGACCCGTTCGATCGCCAAGATCGCGCGGCGGATGACGAATCGCGCGAATTCGCGCGCGTTCTCGGCCACCGTGGTGTCGGCCCACTGCTGCCGAAGTTCTGACACCTTCGCGGGCTCGCCGGCGACCACCCGCGCACGCGACGGGTCCTTGCGCAGGATGCGACGCTGCAGTAGCTCGGGCGGGCGGTAGGTGTCGCGACCCGATATCAGCGACACCACCTTCGAGCGTGTCGGCAGTCCACCCGGCACCCAGAACACCCGCACCGGTACCACCGATCGATCCTCGTCGGCCTCCAGCTCGGCGACGAGCTGCGCGAGCACCGCCGGCGGTGGATCGTCGTGGGGCAGCCGCAACACGTCGACCTTGGAGTCGGGATGCTCACGGCGCTGTTGCTCCAGCCAATCGTTGAGCAGTTCCTGTTCAGCCGGCGATGACACCGACGCCAGCACGAGCGCGTCGTCAGTGGCGGTGAACGGCGCGATCTGGTCGGCGGAGAATTTCACGGCCGGCCCTTCGGCGCAGCCCTTTTCGCGGCTGTCTTCTTGGCGGGTGTCTTCTTGGCGGCGGACTTCGTCGCCGTCGCTTTGGTGGTCGCCTTCCTGGGCGCCTTCTTCGGCGCGGCCTTCTCGGGGGTCTTGCGCGCGTACAACGCCGGGGTCGGCACCTCGTCGTGCGGCCAGTCCTTCAGGG
>CAZOIX010000735.1:0-2841 GCA_964579685.1 uncultured Mycobacterium sp. | reverse complement strand
ATACTGCAGACGGCGCGGACACCGCGGTGTGGCTGGTCGCCACCCGGCCCGAGTCGGTTCCAGGCCACTTCTGGCATGACAGAGCCCAGCGGCCAACGACATTCGGCTGGCAACGATCCGAGGATCCCGAGCTGGTTGCCCAATTCCTCGACGCGGTATCGACGATGACGGACACAACGCCGTTCATGGCCGACGCAGGAGGTGCACCATGACTAAGCCCCACAGCGTGGCAGAACAACAGTCCGAACTGAAGCGGGTGATGGGCCCGGGACTTCTGCTGTTGTTCGTCGTCGGCGACATCCTCGGCACCGGCGTGTATGCACTGACCGGAAAGGTTGCCGGTGAGGTCGGCGGCGCGGCGTGGCTTCCCTTCCTCGTCGCATTCGCGATAGCAACCATCACAGCCTTCTCCTATCTCGAATTGGTGACCAAGTATCCGCAGGCTGCAGGCGCAGCGCTGTACGCGCACAAGGCATTCGGTATCCACTTCTTCACCTTCATCGTCGCCTTCGTCGTGATGTGCTCCGGCATCACCTCGGCGTCCACGGCATCGCAGGCCTTTGGCGCGAATCTCGTCGAGGGATTCGGATTGGATTGGGGCAAGGGCGGTATCGCGGCTATCGCACTGCTGTTCATGGCAGGTCTGGCCGCGATCAACCTGCGTGGTGTCAGCGAAAGCGTGAAGCTCAACGTGGGCCTGACCATCATCGAGATCACCGGGCTCCTGGTGGTCATCCTGGTGGGACTCTGGGCATTCACCCAGGGGGGTGATGTCGACTTCTCCCGCGTGACGGTATTCGAAAGTGAAGGTGACAGAAGCACGTTCGTTGCGGTCACCGCGGCGACATCACTGGCGTTCTTTGCGATGGTCGGCTTCGAAGACTCGGTCAACATGGCCGAGGAGACCAAGGATCCGGTCCGGATCTTCCCCAAGGTGCTGCTGAGCGGCTTGACGATTGCGGGCATCGTCTATGTGCTGGTGTCGATCATCGCGGTGGCCCTGGTTCCGATCGGCGAGCTCAAGGAGAGCAGCACCCCGCTGGTCGAGGTCGTCGAGGCCGCGGCGCCCGGCCTGCCGATCGACACGTTGTTCCCCTTCATCACGATGTTCGCGGTGTCCAACACGGCACTGATCAACATGCTGATGGCAAGCCGCCTGATCTACGGCATGGCGCGTCAGCATGTGCTGCCTCCGGCGCTCGGCGCCGTGCACAAGTCCCGACGCACGCCGTGGGTCGCCATCCTGTTCACCACGGCGATCGCATTCGGGTTGATCTACTACGTGTCCGCATTCGCCAGCGAGGACACGATCTCGGTGCTGGGCGGCACGACCTCACTGCTGCTGCTGGCGGTGTTCGCGATGGTCAACGTGGCGGTGCTGGTGTTGCGCCGCGACGTGAAGGACAGCGGCGGGCACTTCAAGACACCCACGGCGCTGCCGGTGATCGGCTTCATCTCCTCGCTGTACCTGGTGACGCCGTTGTCCGGGCGTCCCGGCACCCAGTATCTGCTCGCAGGCATTCTGCTGCTGATCGGGCTCGTGCTGTTCGGCATCACCGCGCTGATCAACAAGCAGCTGGGCATCAAGACGGAGGGCATCACCGATCCGACACAGCTGGCGGATACCCCGGACTAGTCAAAGCCGGAACAGCCGTTCGCGGATCGTCTTCAATTCGAGCTGCGCCTCCGACAGCAACTTGTCGACACGCATAAGACGCTCGTGGAGTTCGTCATTGGGCGGAGGGACGACGCGACGGCGGGGTGTCGGTGTCTGGTCCGGGCGCAGGCTCGGGGTGACGATATAGCCGGTGTCGGCATCTCCGTAGATGCTCATGTCGTCGGGCCTGCTGTACCAGTACAGCGCGATGTACGCGCACAGCACGGCGTCGACGGGATCCTCGTCGCGGTCCAGCTGCGCCGGCTTGGTGGCGGCCTCCACCCGCCTGCGCAACTCCACCCAGGCCACACTGCGATTCGGGCGCAGCCGCGGTGTGGCATCGTCGAGCCCCTCGATGAAGGTCATCAACTTCAGCAATTCACGCTGTCGGTCCCCGAACGGCCCCTTCTTGTACTTCAGCGTCTTCTCGAGCTCGAACAGCACGACGGTGGCGGGGTGGGGGTACACCTCGATGGCGCGGCGGTTCGATGTCGACGCGGGATTGGTGTCGAGGTCCAGCGCGGCGGCGAGAGTGGCGGCGCGCGGCGGGTTGAACAGCGGATTGTCGGTGTTCGCCGGATAGGCGCCGGCATCGAATCTCTGAAAGTCGCGGTTGTACGCGACTTCCGCCGGCCGGAATCCGCTGGGCGTGGTCACGATCAGCGGTGCGTCGAATCCCACCACGCAGTCGCCACTGGTGAAGGGCGCGATTGCGTCGATGATCTCGGCGTCGTCCCTGGCGATACCCACGTGCACCAGGCGCCCGCCGAGGTCGATGGCGGCGACGCCGGTCTGTTTCTTCTCACCCCACGCAAGATCGAGCCCAACGAACTGCATACCGGCTACCTTGCCCTATTTGTGCTGCCCTATTTGAGCTCCTGCGCGCCGCCGTAAGCTGTGTGTTTGTGACGATCCCGAATGTGCTGGCCAACCGGTATGCCAGCGATGAGATGGTGGCCATCTGGTCGCCGGAGGCCAAGGTCGTCGCCGAGCGCCGGCTGTGGCTGGCGGTGTTGCGGGCGCAGATGGAGCTGGGCATAGAGGGCGCCGTCGTGCCCGCCTCGGTGATCGGCGACTACGAGCGGGTGCTCGACGACGTCGATCTGTCCTCCATCGCGGCGCGCGAGCGTGTGCTGCGCCATGACGTCAAGGCCCGGATAGAGGAGTTCAACGCCCTGGCCGGA
>CAZOIX010000734.1:0-2842 GCA_964579685.1 uncultured Mycobacterium sp. | reverse complement strand
CGACCGACGCCTGCACTCACCGACACAGGCGCAGCGAGTGATCCTCGGCTCGCTCCCAGATCCCACAATTCATGAAGCGTTCGACCGCGATGACGCGTGGACGCGTGCGATCGAATTCGTGACGGGTTCGCCTCCTGATCTCGCTACCGCGATATCAGTTGGACGCGATGACGTCACCCAATTACTAGAGAATCTCCGTTTGGTAGCAGGGGAAGATCCGACGGCGAAACTCATCGAAGCGGCCGAGAAGGTCTTCGGTATCACCGACCTTCATCAGAAGCAGCTGGACGTCATGAAGGCATTCATCGACGGACGCGACTTTCTTGCTGTCCTGCCAACAGGTTTCGGCAAGTCTTTGTGCTTCCAGTTGCCCGCGCTACTCGCCCCGGAGGCACGCGCGACCGTGGTCGTCTCACCGCTGATCGCCTTGATCAGGGATCAGGTCAACGATCTGCGCGGCCGGCGCGGCATTCGCGCTGTCCAGGGGATCACGGGATCGACCTCCCGGGTGGTCCAGACCGAGATCCTGCGCGACACAGCCGAGGGCCGTGTCCGACTCCTGTACGTCTCCCCCGAACGCCTCGCCCGGGACCCGGTGCTGCGAGGCGCGCTGGGCCGCCAGCAGCTCAACGCCGTCGTTGTCGACGAGGCGCACTGCGTATCGGTGTGGGGACACGATTTCCGACCTGAATTCCGCCAAGTTCCCGCGTCCATGGCGACCTTCGACACCCGACCGACCCGCGGCGGACTCACGGCCACCGCCACACCCGAGGTCGAGACAGACATCAGCCAATCGCTGCAGATGCAGGATCCCTCGGTGACGCGCGAACCGAGCGACCGGCCCAATCTCAAATTCCGTGTCATCGAATGCCGCGACAACAAGGAGCGCGACCGCGAACTGCTGCGATTCGTCACATGGGCGAAATCGTCGCCAGGCATCGTGTACGTGTCCAAACGAATGCTGGCCGAGGAGATCGCAGCCCTGCTACGCCACGCCGGCCATGCCGCCAGGGCCTACCACGCAGGCATGGTCCCCGAGCAGCGTGAGGCGGTTCAGGAAGACTTCGACTCAGACACCACACAAATCATCGTTGCCACCAAGGCATTCGGCATGGGGATAAACAAGCCGAACATCGGATGGGTCGTCCATTACGATCTGCCGGACTCGCTCGACGGGTATGCACAAGAGGCCGGGCGCGCTGCCCGGCGCCGCGACCTCACAGGGGACTGCGTGCTGCTCTACACATGGCACGACGTGAAACGACGACAGGCGCTGATCAAGGCCCATGACGTGAGAACAGACATAGAACTTGCACAACGGCTCTTGGCTGCACTTTGGACGAGCCCCGAACGCGGTGACAGCCACGTATTCGACATGGATGAACTCGCCGATTTTCTCGGCGTTGACGACGACGAGGTGAACGTACAACTCGCGCAATTGGAGCGCGTGGGTGTGCTCCAGCAGGGGCTCGACTGTTCAGCACGGGGGATGGTCGACGTAGGTTTTCGTGAGCCAGAAGCCGAAGATGAACGCCGAGTGTTCAGAGAGCTTTTCTATAAGGATCACCGCGCACAACCGAACGTGCGAATGCAGATCGACTTCAAACAGCTGCAGGATGAACGCGGCTACGACCCTGATGCCCTCGAACGCCGCCTGATCGATTGGTCGCTGGACCGCCTGATCACCTTCTCCAGTTCGCGACGTTTACGCCGCGTCCGCCTAATGAAAACGACGGCGCCCGCAGACGAGATGGCGGAAGCATCGCTGCGCTGGCGAACATGGCAACTTCGCCGCCTCGATGCCATGATCGATTACGCCATCGGTGCTTCCGAGTGCCGTCGTGTGACTGTTGGCAAGCATTTCGGCGATGAAGTCGCAAGCTGCACCGAGCGCGGCATTGTCCCGTGCGATGTCTGTGACGGTCAGCCTGCGCCATGGGCTTCGGTGCCGGATCACCTCGTTGCCGATCCCGAACTGTTGATCAACGCGGAGCTTACCGTGCTGCAGGCCATCGCCTGGTCGTCGAAGTTCAAGAGCGGTGCTTACGGCGAAGCCAGTTTGCGCGCCGCTGTACTCGGCAAGGAGTCCCTTGGCCCCGGACGCCCCCTCGGGATGGGTGTTCTCAGTTGTCCACAGTTCGGCGCGCTTCGGCATCTACGCAATGGCGAGAAACGCTGGGACGGCGCCTTGGCTGCTTTGATCGAGAAGGACCTAGTGGAAAGACGAACCGTTGCCCGCGAAAGCTATACACCGTACCGATCACTCGCTTTGACACCGCTTGGTGCACAAAAGCTCGGAATTCAAGTGGCAGAACATGATTGAGAAACGAATCACCCACCAATTGCTCGATGCCGGCGAATTGGTCCTCACGCAGCTCGAGCGCGAGAGTTTGCGACTGCCCGAACACAGCACCACTATCGATGTCGAGTTGGAAGGCGAAGCCTTCCACGCTCAGTGGAGTGGCCGGAGCCGCCAGCTCAGCGGCGATCTCCTGACGGAACGGCTGCAAGACTACGGCCAGGATGGCGGCTTGCTGCGGCTGCGCCTGGTCGACCAAACGTACCGGCTCACACTTCTGCCGCCCGGAACCCCGCTGCAAGTCACCCACACCCCACCTCCTCGGCGAGCACCCCAGACCGCTGCCGCAAAGAAAGCGCGTCGCCGCGCCACCGTAGATAGGCAATTCCACTCCGACAAGGAATACGACTGGGACACACAAGACAGCCCCAAGATCGGGTTCCTCACTGAAGCACGAAAACTCGTCGGAGAACAACTTAAAGCCGCGGGGTTCGACCCGCTGGAAATCGTAGAACTGCGGCTGCAGGGTGAAGAGCTCGCCAC
>CAZOIX010000733.1:0-2844 GCA_964579685.1 uncultured Mycobacterium sp. | reverse complement strand
CTCCGAGTCGGCGACGGCCTTGCTCTTGCTGGCCGAGTTGTTGGCCATCACGAACATGTACGGCTCCGGCTCCGATGCCACCGTCTCGACGTAGACCTTGATGATCTCCCGGGTCAGCTCGTAGCCGTCGAGATTCGACGACAGCGCCGCGGCCATGTTCGGAATGAGGGTGGTCTGCGCGAACCGCATCATCACCGCGGTCGTCAGGTCGTTCTTGTCGACGAAATAGCGGTAGAGCACCGTCTTGGACACGCCGATCTCAGCGGCGATCTCGTCCATGCTGACGCCGCTTCCGCGACGACGGATCGCTTCCAGGGTGCCGTCCACCAACTCATTACGCCGTTCCACCTTGTGCCGGTGCCAGCGCCGCTTGCGTCCATCGGTCTTGACCGCGACGGACGAGGTTTGTTGTGCCACGATCGCCGTAATCCGTTCCCTAGTTCCTCTCGATAATACGGGCGATCTTGACTTCGGGCGCTGTGGGCTCGGCGTTGCAGGCTGCGCGTAGCGGATGATGTAGGTGTGGCCCATAGATCGAACCTCGGTGCACGCGCATCGACGGAGCTGCCGATAGCCCGGCGCAGCTTCGCCGAGTCGCTGGCCGGCGCCGACAGTGTCGCCGACGCCGAGCGGCGGCGCGGCCTGCGCCGGATGAAGCTCGTCGCGCTGTCCTTCCTGCTGGGTGCCACGGTGATCTTCCTGGTCTGTACCTGGGCACAGTCCACCGGCGCGCCGGGCTGGGTCGGCTACGTCCGCGCCGCGGCCGAAGCCGGCATGATCGGGGCACTCGCCGACTGGTTCGCGGTCACCGCGCTGTTCAAGCACCCGATGGGGATCCCGATCCCGCACACCGCCATCATCAAGCGCAAGAAGGACCAACTCGGGAAGGGGCTGGGCACCTTCGTCCGGGAGAATTTCATGTCGCCGGAGGTCGTCGAGACGAAGTTGCGCGACGCAGAGGTCGCGGGCCGGCTTGGCAAATGGCTCTCCGACGCCACCCACGCCGAACGCGTCGCGGCCGAAATATCCACGGTGTTAAGGGTTCTGGTCGAGATGCTGCGCGACGAGGACGTACAGCACGTGCTGGACCGGATGATCGTCAAGCGCATCGCGGAACCCAAGTGGGGTCCGCCGATCGGGCGCGTGCTCGCGTCATTGCTGGAAGAAGGGCGCCAGGAAGCGCTCATCCAGCTGTTGGCGGACCGCGCCTTCCAGTGGTCGCTGAACGCGGGCGACATCATCGAGCGGGTCGTCGAGCGCGACTCGCCCACCTGGTCGCCGCGCTGGGTCGACCACCTCGTCGGTGATCGCATCCACCGCGAGCTGATGGACTTCACCGACAAGGTGCGACGCAACCCCGACCATGAACTGCGACGCTCGGCCACCCGGTTCCTCTTCGAGTTCGCCGACGACCTGCAGCACGACGACGCGACCATCCAGCGCGCCGAGAACGTCAAGGAACAGATCATGGCGCGCGACGAGGTCGCCAAGGCCGCCGAGACCGCCTGGACCACCGCCAAGCGGATCTTCCTGGAATCGGTCGACGACCCGGAGTCGGCGCTGCGGACGCGGATCGCCGATTCCGCGGTGCACATCGGCGAGTCGCTGCGCGACGACGTCGATCTGCGCGACAAGGTCGACAACTGGATCGTCAGGGCGGCTCAGCACCTCGTCACCCAATATGGGGCGGAGATCACAGCCATCATCACGGAGACCATCGAGCGATGGGACGCCGACGAGGCCAGTCGCCGGATCGAACTGCATGTCGGTCGTGACCTGCAGTTCATCCGCATCAACGGCACCGTGGTGGGTTCGCTGGCCGGCCTGGCCATCTATTCGATAGCCCAGCTACTCTTCTGACCTGCGCTAACGAGTGCTTGCAAAAGTTAGCACCCCGTCGTACGGTAGGGCTAGCCGCTAACCGGTTACCCGATGCAGGAGGGGGTCACGCATGCCGCAGGATGAAAAAATCGCCACCGTGGTGTCCAACGCTGCCCAGGACATCGGCACCTTCATTCGCACGCAACGCGAGGCAGCACAGGTATCGGTGCGGCAGTTGGCCGAGAAGGCCGGCGTCAGTAATCCCTATCTCAGCCAGATCGAGCGGGGATTGCGCAAACCCTCTGCCGACGTGCTCAACCAGATCGCAAAGGCGCTGAGAGTGTCAGCGGAAGTTCTCTACATACGGGCCGGAATCCTCGAACCGAGCGAGAACAACCAAGTCCGCGACGTCATCATCACCGATTCGGCGATCACCGAGCGCCAGAAGCAGGTGCTGCTCGAGATCTACACGTCGTTCGTCCAACAAAACGAGCTGCAGCAGATCGAAGCGGCAGGTATCCCGACCATCGAGGAGCCGACGACTGACTAGACCTCTGCACGCTACGAACTGATGTGAAACCCAATCTCTGAGCACGACAACGAAATGAACGAAAGGAATCACCGACATGGCAAAGAAGACCACGGCCAAGAACCAGCCGACCGCTGACGACCTGAAGGCACCGCTGCTTGCCGCGGTCGGCGCCGCCGATCTGGCACTCGAGCGCGTCAACGAGATCGTCGCGACGCTGCGTGAGCGTGCCGGCGAAGCCCGCAGCGATGCCGAGACCCGCGTCGAGGAGACCCGCGCCCGCGTGACCAAGCTGCAAGAGGATCTGCCGACGCAGTTCGGTGACCTTCGGGAGCGGCTGAGCTCGGACGAGCTGCGCAAGTTCGCCGAGACCTACGCCGATGCCGCGCAGAGCTCCTACAACAAGCTCATCGAGCGCGGCGAGGCCGCCCTCGAGCGGCTGCGCAGCCAGCCGGCGCTCGAAGAGGCCGCCGGCCGCGTCGAGCGGTACTCGG
>CAZOIX010000732.1:0-2850 GCA_964579685.1 uncultured Mycobacterium sp. | reverse complement strand
GTCGGCGGCGCCCTCGGCAGCCAGGCGCTTCGCGATAGCCTTTCCCAGCCCGCGGCTGGTGCCGGTCACCAGGGCCACTTTGCCCTCACACGTCATCGCGGACCTCCTTGCTGCGCAGGATGCCGGCAAGCTTGTCGGCGAACTTGGCTTCGGCCGCTTCCCGCAGCCGTAGCAGGTGCTCGGACGGGAACGCGTCGGGTGCGGGCGCGACGTCCTTGAGCAGCAGCCGCGCCAAGGTCACCTTGTGGACCTCGGTCGGGCCGTCGGCCAGTCCGAGCACGAACGACTCGGTCATGTACTGCACGAACGGCATCTCGTGCGAAGTGCCCAACGAGCCATGCAGCTGCAGGGCGCGCGCGGACACGTCGTGCAGCACCTTCTGCATCATCGCCTTCACCGCCGAGATGTCCCCGCGAACCGCCTTGTAGTCGTTGTATTGGTCGATCTTCCAGGCTGTTTGGAGCGTCAGAAGCCGGAACGCTTCGATCTCCATCCACGAATCGGCGATCATCTCCTGCACCATCTGCTTGTTGGCCAGCACCTCCCCCTGCGTGTACCGCGAGACGGCGCGTTCGGTGAGCATGTCGAAGATCCGCCGCACGAGGCCCACCGTGCGCATCGCGTGGTGGATGCGCCCTCCGCCGAGCCGGGTCTGCGCCACCACGAATGCTCCGCCGCGCGGGCCCAGCATGTGGTCGGCGGGAACTCGGACGTTCTCGTATCGGACATACCCCTCACGCCCTCCGCCGAGTGGCTGATAACCGAGGCCGACGTCGCGCAGCACGTTGATGCCCGTCGTGTCGCCGGGCACGACGAACATCGAATAGCGTTGATATGGCGCAGCATCCGGATCGGTCATCGCCATCACGATGAGGAACGACGCCATCGATGCGAACGATGAGTACCACTTCTCGCCGTTGATCACCCAATGGTCGCCGTCTTGCACCGCCGTGGTGGTGAACACCTTCGGGTCGGCACCGCCCTGCGGTTCGGTCATCGAGAAGCACGACACGATCCGGTTGTCCAACAGCGGCGCCAGGTACCGCTCCTTGAGCTCCGGAGTGCCGTAGTGGGCAAGAATCTCGCTGTTTCCGGAGTCGGGCGCCTGGGATCCAAAGACTATCGGCGCGCACTCCGAACGGCCGAGGATTTCGTTGAGCAGCGCAAGTTTCACCTGACCGTAGCCCGGTCCGCCGAGATGCGGGCCGAGGTGGGTGGCCCACAGCCCGCGCTCCTTGACTATGTCCTGGAGCGGTGGGATGAGCGCCTGCCGCACGGGGTCATTGAGGTCATGGGACTCCCTGACCACGTAATCGATGGGTTCGCATTCTTCGCGGACGAACCGCTCGACCCATGCCAGTTGCTCCGCCCATTCGGGGTCGGTCGAGAAGTCCCACGCCATAGCGGATCACAGTCCTTCCGTCGTTCCGTTACCGCGGCCGCCGCCTTGCCTCGGCTTCATCCGTGGCGTGGCTGAGCACCTGGTTGCGATTTTCCAACTCCAGCGCGGCGTTCAGCCCCGTCGCGTCGGTGTTCACCTGCAACGCCCGTTTCGTCAACTGCGTGCCGAACGGCGGCAGTTCGGCGATCGCGCGGGCGAGTTCGACAGCGCGCTGTATCAGCCGCTCCGGCTCGACCAGTTCGCTGACCAGGCTGCGGCGGTCGGCTTCGGACGCGGACACGGTACGTCCGGTCATCATCCAGTCAGCGGCGACACTCGTTCCCACGATCCGGGGCAGGTGGTAACTCATCCCCATCTCGGCGCCGGACAAGCCCAGCAGGATGGCACCGTTGCCGAACGTCGCCGACGTCGAGCAGATCCGGATGTCAGAGGCCAGGCACAGGGCGAAGCCCGCGCCCACACACGGTCCGTTCACCGCGGCGATGACCGGCTGCGGCAGATTCCAGATCGCCTGTGGCAGTGCGGCCATCGCTTCCTGGAACCGCAACCGGTCGATCGCGGGGTCGGATGCATCGAGTGTGTGCGGCGCGAAGTTGCGCACGTCGATCCCCGAGCAGAATCCACGACCCGCTCCGGTGATCACCACGACATTGACCGACGTGTCGGCGCCGATGGCGGCGAACGTCTCGATCAATTCATCGCGCATCGCCGCATTGATCGCATTGAGCTGCTTTGGCCGGTTCAGTTGCAGTACAACGACACCGGCGTGTGGCCGGTCAACGAGCAGCGTATCGGTCACGGATGTCAACGCCGCGGCAGACCGAGCACCTGCTGCGCGATGATGTTGCGCTGGATCTCCGAGGTGCCACCGGCGATGGTGCCGCCGAAGCTGCGCGCATACCGTTCAAACCAGCTGACGAAGTAGTGGTCGAGGTTCATGTGCTCGTACGGGCCGGTGGTCGACGGGTGGGTGAGCCCGTCGGCACCCGCCGCGGTCAGCGCATTCTCGAATGCCTGCCGCTCCGCCTCGGAGCCGAACAGCTTCAGCACCGACACCGATGCGGTGTCCATCTCACCGCGCGCCGCGCGGGCCAGCGCGGCCGAGCCCATGGCGCGCAACGCCTGGTAGTCCATGATCGTCGTCGCGTACTGGTCGCGCTCCACCTCGGTGCGCGGGCGGAAGTCGGCGATCATGTTGTCGATGCGGTCGGCGAAGCCCAGCCACATCATGGTGCGCTCGTGGCCCAGGGAGCCGTTGGCGACGCCCCATCCGCCGTTGAGCGGACCGACGAGGTTCTCGGCGGGCACCTTCGCGTCGGTGAAGAACACCTCGTTGAAGTCGAGGTTGTCCTCGGCGCACATGTCGGCGAAGGGCCTGCACACCACCCCGGGGGTATCGGTGGGGATGATCAGCGCACTGATGCCCTTGTGCTTGGGCGCATCTGGGT
>CAZOIX010000731.1:0-2856 GCA_964579685.1 uncultured Mycobacterium sp. | reverse complement strand
GTGATGGCCGCCGCGAAACGCTTCGTCTCGGCGTCCTTGGGCTTCTTCTCGGCGACCTGACGCAGCGACTGCTCAGCGCCTGCGATGCGCGCCGACAGCTGTGCACCGTGGCCGGAGAACTGACCGAGCTGGGTGAGCGGAACACCCAGGCGGTCCGCCCGCCGTTCGTCGACGTAGCCGCGGGCCGCGATCGATGCGCGGTACACCAGGGGCACGACGACCGGCGCGAGAAGCCGCGTGACCGTGAGCATTCGGCGAATCCTGGTGGGGGAGAGCAATTTACCTTCGCGCGCGGCCTTCAACTGCAAATCCGCGACCTTGAGCGCAGCCCGGTCGCTTTCGCGCTGCGCCCGCAGCTGCGCCTTGAGTGCATTGGTTTCGGCTCGGTGATCGGCCTTGATACGACGAGCTTCGTTCTTGGCCGCCAGCTTGGCCTCGAGCTTCGCCTTCGCCTTGATGGCGCGGGCCTCGGCCTTGCGGGTGGCGCGGGTTTTGCGCTTGAACAGGCTCATCCCAGCTGCCTCCCGGTCGCGTTGTCGATGCAGCACAACACTATCGTCCGGTGGGTTTGCGGCGTGGACGTGGCCCGGCGGCGAGGCCACCGGCTGACCAGCGCCCGACCAGCGTCAAGATTTGTGACCTGAACTGACGAGGAACCGCTGCCGCAGCGGCGCGAACAGCGCATAGTGGACTCGTTGAAAGGGGGAAAGTATGCCTGCTAGCCGCAGCGTCACCCGCGCCGTAGGTGCGGTCCTGGACCTCGCTCCGCGGCAGGGGGAGGTGTCGCTCGTCAGGCTCGTCGACGCGGTCAGCGCGGACAGGGGCCGTCCGATCGAGTTGACGACGGCCGATCTGCCGCCGGGGGTGTGCGGACAGTGGCGTCAGTATGCCGATCGCGATGTGTTCCTGATCCAAAAGGGTCTGCCGGCCTGGGACCGCACGCTCGCCCACGAACTGGGCCACCTGGTTCTCGGGCATGACGGCATACCGGTTGTCGAAGCCGCCCTCGAGAACACCGAGTTCGCGAGTTCCGACCTGATCGGATACATGCTGAACCAGCGGACCGGCTGTATGGGACCCAACGGTGAGGATCTGGAGCAGGAAGCCGAGGATTTCGCGGCCCTGCTGCTGTACCGGCTCGGGCGGCTGCCGTCCGACCGCTCCTCCATCGTGCAGGTCCGGCTCGGAGAGGCGTTTGGTTGATCATCTGGGTGATCGCCGGCCTGCTTGGGTTGGCCACCGGTCTCCGCATCGGATGGGCACTGGTCAACAAGCAATCCCTGGTGAGCACCGCGATGATCCTCGCGCTGGGAAGCCTCGGGATAGTTGCCGCCCTGAACTGGCAGCCACTGACTCTCCTGATCGACACCGTGTTGCGCTGGCCCAACATCTCGATGGGGCTGTCTCAGGTCGCGCTGGTCACGTGCGCGGCCGGCAGCTGCGTGATGATCACCACCGTTGCGTCCGGGCGTAAACCCGCCACCATCCGCAAGGTCGCGATAGCCCAGTACTGCGTGGCCGGCATCATCGCCGCGGTGAGCCTGGCGGCGTTCTTCTCCGCCGCGCAGCAACCGGAGATGGCGCCCGAAGAGTATCTGCGGCGCAACCTGTCCACCGGCGGCAACTCCCTTCCGTGGCTGCTGCCGCTGCTCTACGTGCTTCTGGCGCTGACCCTGGTGTCCTGGGCAGGGCTGCGGTACTCCAACCGCAGTCGCCGTGGGCGCGCGCTGTTCGTGTTCACGGTCGGGATCGTGCTGATCGTGCTGGCGTCGGGTTTCTTCTTCCTGCGGGCCGTGGGCACCACCGGGCCGATCGGGGTGGGCGCAGCGGCCACTCTCCTCGGCTCCGCGATGCTGGTGGTCGCCGCGGGCTCGCTGCTTCCCAGCGTGGAGGACTATTTCGGGGCTCGTCGTGAGTTGAGGGCCATCCAGCCGCTGCTCGACGAGCTCGGCCGACGGCATCCCGACGTCGGCATCGGGGAGCGTCCTCGCGGACCCCTCGCGTTCCGTGGGGCCGAACGGATGTCGTTGATTTCCGATGCCCTGTTCCTGGAGGCCAGCGCTGCGGATGTGACCAGGAAGCGGGTCGATACCGGCAGGGCCCTACCTGATCGCGACATCGACGACATCGACGACATCGACGGCGACGACGCCGAGATCGAATCGCCGAACGTGTCGCCGCAGGAGCAGGCTCATGCGATCGCGCAGTGGATCTACACCAGTCGTGAAGGTGCGCCCAGTGATCAGCGCGCGGAGTTCCCAGGCTTGGGCTGGTTGCGCCAGCCCAGCGTGTACTCCGACCGCGAGTGGATACTCGAGATTGCGCTGCAATACCGCGCGCTCACACGCGCAAACAGCGCCGACGTCTGATCCGGGCTTCCGGACCGAAGTTGCCGGGCGTGACGACTTCGCCGGCCGACGTAATGCGACTTACGCCGGGCTAATCGTCCAACTGCTCCCGGCGACGCAGCTCGTCGACCTTTTGGACGATGTCCTGCTGGGCTTCTACCGACAACCCGACGGTGCGCGCCGCAATGCGACGGACGCCCTCGTCCCGCATGTTGGCGAGCCAGGTCAGCTCCTTGTCCAGCTTCTCGTAGTACTCGTCGTCGGTGAAGTACGCCGGCTTGATACGGAAGAAGTTGGCAAGGGCTGCCATGGTCGTTGCGGAGGGGTTGGTTCGGTTGCCGGAGCGCAGCTGCGACAGGTACGGGGCGGACATCGTCACGCCCTCGGACTTGAGTGCAGCGATCACTTCAGCGGATGTATGGGGACCGCGACCGGGCGGGTAGACCGTGTCGAACAGCCTGTTGAGACGGGCGGCGAACGTCTTGCTCATCGTGATTGACCTCCACAT
>CAZOIX010000730.1:0-2859 GCA_964579685.1 uncultured Mycobacterium sp. | reverse complement strand
CGATCCGATACACAGGATGTCGACGGATTCAGCACTCAGCATCTTCATCACTCCCGGTCGCAGCCCATCAGGTGGTTTCGGCCGGGCCGACGACGACAGCAGAGTTGTATCCGCCCATGCCCATCGACGTCTTGAGAGTCAGTCCACCCTCGATCGGGGTCAGGCCGTCGAGCAGCCGCGGGTGCGCGGTGCTGACGATCCGGGATGCCGGTACCTGACTGCGCTCGTACGCCATCAAGGTTCCCGCCAGTTCAATCGCCCCTGCGCCGGCCAGGCAGTGGCCCACCAGCGGTTTGAGGGCGTAGACATGCGGAATGTCAAAGCCGAAAACCTCGTCCAGGAAATGGGTTTCGGCATCGGTGCATTGCTGAGTCCCGGTGCCGTGTGCGTTCAGATAGCGCACCTGACTGGGATCGATACCGGCGTCGTCGATCGCCTCGGCCACACAACGGGTCACCTCGGTGTGCGACGGGTCCATGCCGGTGGCGTGGTGCGCGTCGCACGTCATGGCCCCGCCCAGCAGCGCCACATACGGTGTCGCACGCGACATCGTCAGAAAGCCCGCGAGCTGCCGTGCGGACATCACGAATCCGACCGCCGCCTCGCCAGGGGTGAAACCCTTTCCGCCTTCCTGGAACGGCCTACAGGCGTCAAGGGGCTCGACGTCGACGGCCGCGGCGCCGAGCCGAGTGAAACCGGACACGACCTCCGGCGTGAAGGACAGATCCGCGGCTACCACCACGACGTCGTCCACTTTGTCTGCGTCCAGCCAGAGCTTCGCCACCAGCAGTGCGTTGTTGGTGGAAGCACAGGTGGCCGACACCATCAGCGACGGGCCGTGAAAGCCGAATTCGTGCATGAACATCGACACCGGTGTCGAGGGGAGCACGCGCACGAAATCACGCGAGCGGCGTGCACGGCCGGAGCTGAACTCGGTCCACCCGTACATATCGGAGAAGCAGCCGACGCTGATCACTCCGACGCGTGAGCCCGGAACCCAGCCCCTGGCCTTGGCATCGGCGACGGCTTCGCGCGCCGCCGCCATGAATGCGCGGCCGTACAGCCCTTCGCCGTCGTCGGGGTCCCCGCCTTCCGGGACCAGCGCGAGCCACGCTGATTCCGAATGGTCCTCTCCGTAGCCACCGATGAGGCGTGCCGCGGGCTTACCGCTGGACAGGCCCTCCCAGAAAGTCTCGCGACCCCATCCGTAGCCGCTGACGACACCCAAGCCGACGATGTCGATTCCGTTGTTGGACATGCTGATCTCCGATATGCCTTTAGCCGTGTAGATGACCGTCCAGGTGCGCGTCGCTGCGACCGATGAGGCCCTGTGACGCCCCGACCACGACACGAGCCATCCCCGTGTAATGCACTTGCCCCAGTAGTTCTAGCAACAACATCTCATTCAAAAATCTGCGTTTGGCTCCATTGCCCTGCCTGACGTCAGATGCGCATTTTTGCGGATCTAGACAATATCCCCCGATTTGCCGACGGTAGCAGCTAGCTAGCGCCGTCGCACGCCCGTGTGATCCAGGCAACACCGTTGTCAGATTTAACATCTGCATCACTGCGCGTAAAGGTTGCGGTAACCGGACCGAACCACCGAAGCGACGCCGGCGCAATAGAGGAACTGCCTGGTAATCGCCTATAAATTCATTGTGATCCTTACCCGCCGGCGATGCCAAAATGCGGTTTTCAACCGCCGGAAAGGTGTCTGGCCGCCTGCCCGTATCGCGATCCACCTGAGGGCCTCACGCAAACAGACGACCGCCATGACGAGCCCTGGGTGGAACAGGGATTTCGGCCAGCTGTTAGCGATGGTGGCAAAGATTTGGCTCGAGTCTCCGGCAACCCGACGCATAGCCATCAAACGAATTGTCTTTTCGTAATGTGGATAGCCTCAGCAAATAAATAGACATTGGCTGTTGTTCATCGGGCAACACGGGTGCGTGTCGTTCGGTGGAACCGAAGCGGGCCCCAAGCCGTCCTATGCGCATGTTCGCCGATACCGATGCCATTCGGGCGCTGGGATCCGCCGCCTCGACTCATGCCGACGACCTGGCCGGTATCGCAGCCGCCTTGTCGTCGCTGCCCGTAGCCCCTGCCGGATCGTCCCTCGGGCCGATCGGCGCCCCGTTCCTGTCCGCACTGATCAGCGCGGCCGACGACGGATCCCGCGCGGTCAGCGACATGAGCGACCGCCTGAACAGGTCCAACAGCACCGCACATGCTGTTGCGTCCGCATATGACTCGGTCGACAGCTCCGCGGGCAGCCACATCGCGGGTGTCTAGAGGTGTCCAGCGCACTGGTGGCGACGGTGAGGGCACAGCTCAAGGCCGTGCAGTCGATGGTGGGGCCTGGGTGGTCCGGGGATCTCTCTGCCGACCCAGGGATGGTGCTCACCAGGGCACGCGACTCGCTGTCGGACGTGTCAGCGGCGGCACGGCGGTCCTGGCTGCACGCCGACTGGACCGGCGCCGGGGCCGACGGGGCCGCTGACTTCATGGCGAGGACAGCTGCGGCCATCGACCGTCTCGCAGATCGCACCGATCAGATGAGTGCGGCGGCGAGCGCCGCAGGCGACGCAGTAGCGCGCGCCCACAGGCGATTGCGCGACATCGTCGACGGCTTCGAAGCACGCGTGGCGGCGCTGGAAGCGCACCCGGACACACCGGAGACCGTCGCAGCGCTGCGGGCCGAGGCGCACCGGGCACTCGAGGAGGCGGTCACGGTCGTGGCGGATCTGAAGGCCGAACTGGACGGCCACCCCAGGGCGCTCACCGACCCCGCAGCGCACCCGCCGCCGGCGGCAACGACGCCTCGGTGCTCGAGCGCCTGCGCTGGCTCGCGACCACGCT
>CAZOIX010000729.1:0-2859 GCA_964579685.1 uncultured Mycobacterium sp. | reverse complement strand
CCTGCCAACGACTGCCCACAGCTCACCCTAAGGTGTTACGAGTGGCGATTTCCAAAGTCGAACGGTTGATGAACCTCGTCATCGCCCTGCTGTCGACCCGCACCTTCATCACCGCCGAACGGATCCGCGTGACCGTGTCCGGGTACGCCGACAACGCCAGTGACGAGGCATTCTCGCGCATGTTCGAACGTGACAAGAACGAGCTTCGCGATCTCGGCATCCCGCTGGAGACGGGCCGCGTGTCGCAGTTCGATCCGACCGAGGGTTACCGCATCAATCGCGAGGCCTACGCGTTACCTGCCGTCGAGCTGACCGCCGACGAGGCGGCGGCCGTCGCCGTGGCCGTGCAGCTGTGGGAATCCCCGGAGCTCATCACCGCCACCCAGGGTGCGCTGCTCAAGTTGAGGGCGGCGGGGGTGGACGTCGACGCCGCCCACACCGATGTGGCGATCACCTCGACCGCGGCGCTGCCCGGCATGCGAGGCTCCGAGGAGGTGTTGGGAATTCTGTTGTCCGCCATCGATTCGGGGCAGGCTGTGCAGTTCGAGCACCGGCCGTCACGTAGCGATCCCTACACCACGCGAACCGTGGAGCCGTGGGGAGTGGTCACCAACAAGGGGCGCTGGTACCTCGTCGGGCACGATCGGGACCGCGACGCCACCCGCACCTTTCGGCTGTCGCGCATCGGCAGGGAGGTGACGGCCATCGGCGCGCCGGGAACGGTGAAGTCGCCCGCCGGGGAGAGTCTGCGGGAGATCGTCGACCGCGCAGTGTGTGAGTGGCCGGCCAGCGGCGAGGCCAGGGTGTGGGTCGCCGACGGGCGCGCCACGGCATTGCGCCGCCGCGCGACGGTCATCGGCCCGCGCACGCTGGGCGGTCGATCCGGTGAGGAGATCGCGCTGGACATCGGGATGATCGACAGGTTGGCCCGCGAGATCGCGAGCTATGGCCCCGACGCCGTCGCGCTGGAACCCGAGGCTCTGCGCGCCGATGTCGTCGCCCGGCTGCGCGCGCAGGCGGGGCAGACGGACGAGGTGCGCGCATGACCGCCGTGTCGACGCGATTGGTGCGGCTGCTCAACATGGTGCCGTACTTCCAGGCCAACCCGAAGATCACCTACGCCGAGGCGGCGTCGGACCTCGGCGTCAGCGTCAAGCAGCTCCGGGACGATCTCAACCAGCTGTGGATGTGCGGCCTGCCGGGTTACGGTCCCGGCGATCTGATCGACTTCGAATTCTCAGGCGACACAATCGAAGTGACGTTCAGCGCCGGCATCGACCACGCACTGCGGCTCACCTCGCCCGAGGCGACGGGCATACTGGTGGCCCTGCGCGCGCTGGCCGATGTGCCAGGCATGGTCGACCCCGAGGCCGCCCGCAGTGCCATAGCCAAGATCGAATCGGCGGCGGGGGTCGTCGGACACGGCGATTCCGTGTCGGCCGCGGCTGTCGACGAGCCTGCCCCCATCGAGAGTGATGCCGCCGCAGCCGTGCGCGCCGCGGCGCGCGACGGACGTGCGCTGGCGATCGAGTACTACTCGGCGTCCCACGACACACTGTCCAGCCGGGTCGTGGACCCCATCCGGGTCGTCTTGGTCGCCGACCACAGCTACCTGGAGGCGTGGTGCCGGTCCGCCGAGGGGGTCAGGCTGTTCCGATTCGACCGGATCGTCGACGCACAGGTCCTCGACGAGCCCTCCGTGCCCCCACCACCTGCCGTGCAGGCGGGACCGGACACGTCGTTGTTCGACGCCGACCCCGCCAATTCGGCCCTGCCCTCCGCCGTACTGCTCATCGACCGTTCGGCGTCCTGGATGTTCGACTACTACCCGCTGCGCGAGATCCGCGAATTGTCCGACGGTGCCGTCCAGGCCGCGATGACCTATGCCTCCGAGGACTGGATGACACGGTTCGTGCTCGGCTTCGGTTCGGCGGTGCGGGTGCTGGCACCCCAATCGCTTGCCCAGCGGGTTCAGCAATCCGCCGCTGCGGCGCTGAGCGCTTACGGGGTCGGCGGGTAGACTGAGGCCGTCGTCTGGAGGTGACCAAATTGGGTTCTCTACAACCCTGGCATTGGCTGATCGTCATCGCCGTATTCGTCCTGCTCTTCGGCGCCAAGAAGCTCCCGGACGCGGCGCGTTCGCTCGGCAAGTCGATGCGGATCTTCAAGTCCGAAATCAAGGAGATGCAGTCCGACTCCAAGCAGGACACGCCGCCTGCCACCCCGATCGCGTCGGAACGGGCCGACTCCGCGGCCGCACCGGCCCAGGAGCCCGCGCCACCGCCGGACCAGCGACCGGCCTGACCGACGCAGACCAACCTTCCGCGGCATAGCGCCGCGTCGTAGGCATCGCCGTGCAGACCCCCGCCCTCTTCAAGAAACTCGATCCGCGTCGGCGTCGGTCGCGGGTCAACCCCGACGGCACCATGTCGCTCGTCGAGCATCTCCATGAGCTGCGGACCAGGCTGCTGCTCTCCGTGGCCGCAATCGTGGTGACGACCGTGCTCGGATTCATCTGGTACACCCACGGCGTCTTCGGCCTGCCCAGCCTGGGGGACTGGCTGCGCGGGCCCTACTGTGCGCTACCGGCGTCGTCCCGCGCCAGCATTTCCCCCGACGGGGGATGCCGGCTGCTCGCCACCGCGCCGTTCGACCAATTCATGCTGCGCCTGAAGGTCTCGCTGACGGCGGGAATCGTGATGGCGTGTCCGATCTGGCTGTATCACCTGTGGGCGTTCATCACCCCGGGGCTGTACAAGAAGGAACGGCGATTCGCCGTGGTGTTCGTCGTCGTCGGTGCGACCTTGTTCATCGCGGGCACGGTACTCGCCTACGTGGTGCTGTCGAAGGCGCTCGGAT
>CAZOIX010000728.1:0-2860 GCA_964579685.1 uncultured Mycobacterium sp. | reverse complement strand
GGAAGGTCGAGCAGCTCGCCCGTCTCGAGCGCCGCCAGCGCCTGGCCGAACGAGCGGCAAATCCCCGCCGGGCCGGATTGGCGCCTGCCGACACCCATGCGCCATGCCGACGACTCGATCGCCGCGGCGAGCAGCGCGCCGGCCTCGTCGATCATGGCCGGCAAGTGATCTGGCGCAATACAGACGAGCAGGCCGTCCTTCGTGCACACCTCGATATCGCGCCGGCCGAACCGATCCGCCAAGCCCTTCTGCACCGCCGTGCTGGCGGTATCGCCATCGCGAAAATGTGATTCGCCGCGCGCCACCGCGACAACGTGCGAACGGGGAAGCACGATGCCGTGCCATTCGGCACGTGCTACCAGAGCGCCGATGTCACGCCCGGCGAGAAGGTCGTCGACGAATTTCTTGCGCTGCGCGTCGATCCCGTCGCCCGGCTGATCCGACGTGATCGCTGCGGCGATCATCGCGGTTCTTCTGCCGCCGCGACCAGCAGTTCGAGCAGGCGCTCGGCCGAGACGACACCGACGGCGGTCGCGCCATCCTTGACGAGGACAACTCCAGAGCGCCACTCGACCATCAACTCGGCGAGTTCCACCACAGTGGCATCAGGCCCGGCGACGGGTACTCGGCATTCGCCGAGGACATCTCCGACGCGGACCCCGACCAGTCTGGCTGCCACGCGGTCCGCGGAACGCTCATCGACCAGCCAGGCGAGGTTGCGGTTCTCGAGGAAGTATCGAGGCAGCGCTGCCGCAAGCAGATCGATCGTCGACGCGCACCCGACGAACTGGCCCTTGTCGTCGGCGACCAGCAGAGCCGGCATTCGCGCTGCGGTCATCTTGCGTACCGCGGCGAGGACGTTGTCATCGACCGTCGTGGTGGGCAGGGTCTCGGCGACGTCTGCCGCATGCATGTGGTCTCCCCGTCGTCGCCACGGCGTCTGAACAATAGATGTGAGAGTGATCCTCTGCCGCTGCGGCGCGGTAACCAACGGACGGCGTTGTGCATTCGGACCGCATTTCATTGCCGACGGTCGGCAAAGTCGTCGCACACTGGAGGGGTGGACGCATCAGATATCGCAGCGCGCGCAAGCAGGGATGCCGGAGGAATGCCCGCAGAGTTGCTCGATGGGTATCTGACGACATTGGCCCACGTCAGCGTCGGCCGACGGCTCTGTGCAGACGACCTGCGCGGTCGACGCGAGATGGGTGCACACGCCGCCCAACAGGGCATACCGATGTCCGGGATCATCGACCTGTACTTGAGCGCGACGTGGCTGGCGTGGACGTCCCTGCCTGGCGTGCGAACGGCGACGGGGGCAGCGGGCCTGCGGGATATCGGTGAGGCGGTCTTTCGCGCCGCGGACGCCTCGATCATGGCCGTCGCCGAAGGCTACGAGGATGCGCAACGCTGGTCCCTCCGTCAGGACGAGTCCTTTCGCCGCGCGTTTGTCGACGACCTTCTCGACGGTCGCCGCCTCGACACTCTCGCTGAACGCGCGGAGCGATACGGCCTGCGGCTCGCCGCCAACCATGTGGTCGGCGTCGTCGCAGCAGACGAACCGTTCGTCGACGGCGATCAGGCGACTCGCGAAGTCCAGTCCGGCACATACCTGCGACGCGAAAGCCGCAACATTCTCGTCACGGCGAAAGACGGTCTGCTTGTCTGCGTTGCACCGGACACGTTGGACGTCAACACGGACTTTCTCGATTGCGTGTCACGCGCGCTGAAAGGGCGTTCGTGGCGGGCGGGGATGGGACGGTCGCACCAAGGACCGTCCGGCGCCGTCCGATCCTTCGCGCAGGCCAGACAAGCGCTGGAGATCGGCGAGCGGCTACGGCTGCCCGGTCCGCTGCATCGAGCGTCCGATCTGCTCGTCTATCAGGTGCTGATGAGGGACAGTGCGGCACTCGCTGATCTGGTGGATGTCGTCATCGAACCACTGCGGAAGGCACGAACCGGCCCTGACGTGTTGTTGGACACCCTGTCGGCGTACTTTGCGGCCGACCAGGTGGCGACCCGTGCCGCCCGAGCTCTCCACGTCGGCGTCCGCACGGTGACGTATCGCCTCAACCGGGTGGAGGCGCTGACCGGGTACTCCGTGTACGAGCCCAGACAAAGCTTCACTTTGCAGGTCGCCGTACTGGGCGCGCGCCTTCTCGGCTGGCCGACGTCGGACGGAGATACCGCCGATGCCTGAGGGCGACACGGTCTTCCGTACCGCCGCCAAGTTGCGCGAGGCGCTCGCGGGCAGGCAACTCACGCGCTGCGACGTACGGGTCCCGAAGTTCGCGACCGTGGATCTGACCGGCCGCGTCGTCGACGAGGTGATCGCCCGCGGCAAACACCTGTTCATCCGCGCCGGCGACGCGAGTATCCATTCGCACCTCAAGATGGACGGCGCCTGGCTGATCGGCGGCCAGATCCGCCGCATCCAGGCACACAAGGTCCGAATCATTCTGGAAACAAAGGATTCCCGTGCCGCGGGGGTCGACCTCGGGGTGCTGGAGATCGTCAAACGCGACCACGATATGGAGGCCGTCGCCCACCTCGGGCCCGATCTACTCGGCGACGACTGGGAACCCCGCGTCGCACGGGCGAACCTGACCACGGATCCCGATCGGCCGCTCGCCGAGACGTTGTTGGATCAGCGGGTGATGGCCGGAGTCGGCAACGTCTACGCCAACGAACTGTGTTTCGTCACCGGATACCTACCCACCACGCCCGTGGGCGATGTCAAAGACCCGCTGCGGATGGTGCAGCGTGCGCGTGACATGTTGTGGCTCAACCGCTCTCGGGTCAATCGGACCACCACCGGGGACACCCGGACCGGCCGCGACCTATGGGTCTACGGCCGGGC
>CAZOIX010000727.1:0-2864 GCA_964579685.1 uncultured Mycobacterium sp. | reverse complement strand
GTGCAGGTGTTCCACGTACCCGGCCCCCGCGTACGTGGAACACCTGCACGGCGGCCTCCAGATCGTCGTCGGCGAACGCGACCACGTCCGCATCGGTGCCGTCGCCGAACACGACGGCCTGCTTCTCCATCGCCCGCCGCATCGCGGAGATGTTGTCCCGCAACCTGGCTGCCCGCTCGAAGTCCAGCAACTCGGCCGCCTTGTTCATCTCGTGTTCCATGTCACGGACGAGACGGTCGGTCTTGCCCGCGAGGAAGTCGCAGAAGTCGTCGACGATCTGCCGGTGTTCCTCGGCGCTCACCCGCCCGACGCACGGCGCTGAGCATTTGTCGATGTATCCGAGCAGACACGGCCGGTCGATCTGCTTGTGCCGCTTGAAGACTCCCGCCGAGCAGGTGCGAGCCGGAAACACCCGGGTCAGTAGGTCCAGAGTTTCGCGAATCGCCCACGCGTGCGAGTACGGCCCGAAGTAACGGACGCCCTTGCGTCGCGCCCCCCGGTAGACCATCAGCCGCGGGTACTCCTCGTTCAGTGTCACGGCCAGTACCGGGTACGACTTGTCGTCGCGGTACCGCACATTGAATCGCGGGTCGAATTCCTTGATCCAGTTGTACTCGAGCTGCAGCGCCTCGACTTCTGTGTTGACCACCGTCCACTCGACGCCTGCGGCCGTCATCACCATTTGACGAGTGCGTGGGGCGAGGCCGGACAGATCGGCGAAGTAGGAGTTCAATCGGCTGCGCAGGCTCTTGGCCTTGCCGACGTAGATCACCCGGCCGTGCGGGTCCCGGAAACGGTAGACGCCCGGCTCGACGGGGATCGCCCCCGGCGCGGGGCGGTACGTCGCTGGATCGGGCACGGATTCCAGGTTACTGCCGCCATCGGACGGGTCCGATGAACTACCGTCGGGTGATGCGGATCTCGCCGCTGACCAAAGTGATGGCGCCGCTGACCGGGGTCGTCGTGGTGCTGGCCGGGTGTGCGGCCGAGGAGGGCGCGCAGCCCGTCGCCGCCGGACCGTGCGCGATTGTGCCCAATGGGACCCCGGCGCCCAAAACCCCGGCGGCCACGGTCACGACCTCCCGAAACATCTCCACCAATCCCGCTGTGGCCACGGGATACCGCACGGACATGACCGCCGTGCGCACCAGCAGCTACTCGGTCGCCACCGCGAACCCGCTGGCCACCCAGGCCGCATGTGACGTGCTGCGCAATGGCGGGACGGCAGCCGACGCTTTGGTCACCGCACAGACGGTGCTCGGCCTGGTGGAGCCGCAAGCCTCCGGCATCGGCGGCGGCGGCTTCCTGCTCTACTACGACGCCGCAGCAGATTCGGTACAGGCATACGACGGCCGGGAAACCGCGCCCGCTGCGGCGACGGAGAACTACCTGCGGTGGATCTCCGAGACCGACCACGCCGAACCCAAGCCCGACGCTCGCGGATCCGGGCGCTCGATCGGTGTGCCCGGCATCGTCGCGCTCATGGCCGACGTGCACGCCGAGCATGGCAAGACTGGCTGGCGCGATCTGTTCGGCCCGGCCGTGACCCTCGCCGACAACGGCTTCGACATCAGCGCGCGGCTGGCGGCCGCCATCGCCGACGCCGCGCCGGATCTGACACTGGATCGGCAAGCCGCCGAGTACTTCCTGAACCCCGACGGCAGTCCCAAGACCCAGGGGACACAACTGACCAACCCCGCGTATGCAAAAACATTGGGCGCCATCGCATCTGATCCACGGTCCTTCTACACCGGTGCCATCGCCGCTGATGTCGTCGAAGCGGCAGCCGACACCTCCGGCGGACGTACCCCGAGTCTGATGACGACCGAGGACCTGGCCGCGTACCAGGTCAAGATGCGCGAGGCCCTGTGTTCGCCATACCGCGGCAAGGACATCTGTGGCATGCCACCCCCGTCGTCGGGGGGCATCGCCGTGGCCGCGACGCTGGGGATGCTGGAGCAGTTCGCCATGGCGGACCACGCGCCCACCGATATCGACCTCAACGGAGGCAGACCGTCGGTGATGGGCGTGCATCTGATCGCCGAGGCCGAGCGGCTGGCCTATGCAGACCGGGACAAGTACGTGGCGGACACGGATTTCGTGCCGTTGCCGGGCGGCACGCCGAATACGCTGATCAACAGCGACTACCTCGCGGGGCGCGCAACACTGATCTCCGAGCAGCGTTCGATGGGGACCGCGCAACCGGGAGAGTTCGGCCCGCGCACGAGCCCGGTGCCCCCGACGCCCGAGCACGGCACCAGTCAGATCAGCATCATCGACGCACAGGGCAACGCCGCCTCGATGACCACAACGGTCGAGTCGTCGTTCGGCTCGTATCACATGGTGGACGGGTTCATCCTCAACAATCAGCTCACCGACTTCTCGGCCGAGCCGACGGGGCCCGACGGCGCCCCGGTCGCCAATCGGGTCCAGCCGGGCAAGCGGCCGCGCAGCACGATGGCACCCACGCTGATCTTCGACGAGGGTCCGAACGGAGGCAGAGGCCCGCTGTATGCCGTGGTCGGTTCGCCCGGGGGCTCGGTCATCATCCAGTTTGTCGTGAAAACCGTTGTCGGGATGCTGGATTGGGGACTGGATCCGCAACAGGCGGTGTCCATGGTCGACTTCGGCGCCGCGAACTCCCCGAAGACGAATGTCGGCGGCGAACATCCCGTCATCGACACCTCCGACAACGGAGATCATGATCCGCTGGTGGTCGGCCTACGGAAACTCGGACACCAGGTCGACCTGTCCGACCAGTCGAGCGGATTGTCGGCCGTCGTTCGCGACGAAGCCGGCCTGATCGGTGGCGCGGATCCTCGCCGCGAGGGGCTGGTGATGGGCGACTCCAGGTGACGGCGAAG
>CAZOIX010000726.1:0-2870 GCA_964579685.1 uncultured Mycobacterium sp. | reverse complement strand
CGCCGCGCATCTGGTACGAGGACGGCGCCTACATGGTCGGCATGAAGGGCAAGGCCTGGACCGGCGGTGACTTCGGCCGCGTGCTGATGCAATACGACGATCTCGCCGGCGCAGCCTCGAACAACATCGAGGCCCGGATCCGCGAGCTCAAAGAGGACGGCATCGACACGGAGCTGGCCTTCCCGAACGCGGTGCTCGCGCTGTTCCACTACCCGGACAAGGCGCTGCGCGAGCGGGTGTTCCGGATCTACAACGAGCACATCGCCGACCTGCAGGAACGGTCCAATGGCCACTTCTACGGCGTCGGGCTGATCAACTGGTGGGACCCCAAGGGCACCAGGAGCACGCTGGAGGAGCTGAAGGCGTTGGGACTCAAGACGTTCCTTCTCCCGCTCAATCCGGGCAAGGACGACGAGGGCAACATCTACGACTACGGCAGCACCGACCTGGACGCGGTGTGGGACGAGATCGAGGCAGCCGGTCTGCCCGTCAGTCACCACATCGGCGAGACGCCACCGAAGACACCGTGTCAGCACAACAGCGTCGTGGTCGGCATGATGGTCAACGTCGACTCGTTCCGCGAGCAATTCGCCAAGTATGTGTTCTCCGGAATCCTGGACCGGCATCCGTCGCTGAAGATCGGCTGGTTCGAGGGCGGGATCGCCTGGGTGCCAACCGCGCTGCAGGACGCCGAGCACATGCTGGCCTCCTACCGGCACATGTTCAACCATCAACTCGAACACCCCGTCCGTCACTACTGGGATCAGCACATGTGCGCCTCGTTCATGGTCGATCCGCTCGGTCTGCGGTTGATCGACCAAATCGGCGTCGACAACGTGATGTGGTCGTCGGACTACCCGCACAACGAGAGCACCTTCGGCTACTCGGAGAAGTCGCTGGCTGCGGTGGTCGAGGCGGTGGGACCGGCGGATGCGGTGAAGATCGTGTCCACCAACATCAAGAATTTCCTGGGTATCTCGTGACGACGTTCGCTACCGGATCGTCGCTGCTCGACATCCCTGACCTACCAGATCGCGCCAGGATGTACCGCGAATGCGGAATCCGGCTGCGCGACTCCATGAAGGAGAAGGGCGTCGACGCGCTGGTGCTGCTCGGCAACGGGAACGTCGTCTACGCGACCGGTGCGAGCTGGCCCCTCCTCGACGCCGGCCTGTCGCATGTGGAGCGTCCGGTCGCCGTCGTCCTCGCCGATGACGAGCATCCCCACCTCTATATGCCGTTCGCGGCGGGCAGTGCGTTCGACACGGAGGTTCCCGCGGACCATGTCCACGGTCCGCTTTATCTCGAATTCGACGAGGGCGTTGAGCATTTCGCGAAGGTGCTTGCGGGCCTTGTCCCGCCGGGTGCCTCCGTCGCTGTCGACGAGCTCACCGGGGCGATGCGACGTGCCGCCGGACGGCTGTTCCCGGCAGGGCCGCCGACCGATGCCGCACTCGTCGTGGGCCCGGCCAAGCTGGTCAAAACCGTGGACCAGATCGCCGCTGTCCGAAGGGCCTGCCGCATCACCGAGCAGGCGCTCGTCGACGTCCAACCATCGGTCGCCCCCGGCGTGAGCCAGATGGACCTCTCGGCGCGGTTTGTCCGGCGGGCCTTCGAGCTCGGCGCCACGACGAACATGATCGAGGCCATCTGGCAGGTGATGCCGACAACCCGCAGCAGCGGTGCGGTCTGGACCACCACCGGTGACCTGGCGCTGCCGTTGCTACCCACGGAGAAGCCGTTGGCCAAGGGCGATGTGCTGTGGACCGATATCAGCATCACCTTCGAGGGGTACTGCTCCGATTGGGGGCGTACGTGGGTGGTGGGGCAGGATCCCACGCCCGAACAGAACGCGAACTTCGCCAGGTGGCGGTCGATCCTCGACGCCGTGCTCGCCGTGACGAAGGCCGGCGCCACCGCCGGCGACCTGGCACGGGCGGCCATCGCGGCCAACGGCGGCACCAAACCGTGGCTGCCCCACTTCTATCTGGGCCACGGCATCGGCACCAACGCCGCCGAAATGCCGATGATCGGTACCGATCTCGGCGAGCAGTTCGACGACAACTTCGTGTTCCCGGCCGGGATGCTGCTCGTGCTCGAGCCCGTCGTCTGGGAAGACGGCACCGGTGGCTACCGCGCGGAGGAGATCGTGATCATCACCGAGGACGGCTACCAATCCATCACCGATTACCCCTACGCGCCCTACGGACTGAGTTGACCCATGGCTGAAGAAATCGTCCCCGACGACCTCGTCCTGCGCACCGGGCGGCGTGAGCGCGCCATCGCCGCGATGGACGCCCACGATCTCGACGTCCTGGTACTGGGGCGCCAGGCCAACGTGCGCTATGTGACCGGGGCTCCGCAGCTGTGGGTGGCGGGCACCCGCCCGTTCGCCCCGATCTGCGTGGTGGTCCGCGCGACCGGCGAGATCCACCTGAACAGCAGTTGGGATGAGGGTATGCCCGACGAGATCGGGCACGACCATCTCTATGGGCTGGCCTGGAACCCCATGACCATCATCGAGGTACTCAAGAGCATCGACGGTGCGGCGACGGCTCGGCGCGTCGGAACCGACGCCATGTCACCGTCATTCGCCCAGCTGCTGCCGATGGCGTTCCCCAACGCTGAGTTCGTCGATGCCGAGGTCGCGATGAAAGCCGCCCGACGGATCAAGACCGCCGACGAGATCCGTGTGATCCGAGGTGCGCTCGGCGTCGCCGAGCGCGGGCTCGCCGCGGCGGTGTCCGAACTCGCAGTGGGCACCACCGAACAGGCGCTCAACGGCGTGCTGATGGAGGCGATGACCGCGGGCGGATACAGCACCTCGGCGACCCAGGACGGCGTGTGGATCACATCGCCGCAACACACGT
>CAZOIX010000725.1:0-2874 GCA_964579685.1 uncultured Mycobacterium sp. | reverse complement strand
CCCGGTCGCCAGCCGCTCGGCGGCGTCGCGGCGGCCCGCGGCCAGCGCCCCGGCGATCTCCCGGGTCGCGTGCGCATGCAGGTGTGCCCGGTACCGCGCGTAGTCGGCGGCCGAGTCCTTGCTGACCATGAACGGCCAGTCGCTGGACACCGTCAAGAGGGTCTCACGCAGGATCTGGTCGGCGACGAAGTTGCGGGCCGGCGCCGTGTCCGTCTCGCTGAGCGCCTTGTCCACCGTCGTCAGCGCGGTGTCGACCACTTCGCTGTTCAACTGGACCAGATCGGCCACCTGTTCTCCGGCCCACACCTGCCAGTCCTTACCGGAACCCCAAGAGCTGGGCGGCAATTCGACGGGTGAGCCGACGAAACCATCGGCGATGGCGTCCGACAGCGTGCCCACGCGCACCCCGGCCTCGGGCAGGGCGCGCAACACGCGCTCCAGCCAGACCGGGCCCTCGTACCACCAATGGCCGAACAGTTCGGTGTCGAAGGCGGCGATCACGTGCGCCGGTCGGCCGATTCGTTGGGTCTCGTCGATGAGGCGCTGCCGCACGTGTGAGACGAAATCGGCGACGTGGCCGTCGACCGCCCTGTCGGCGCGCGCCGGGTCGTACGGCGCCTTGGCATCAGAGGCGACATTGCGGCCGGTCACCCTGGCCGGCTTGAGGCCCGTCGTGTGGTCATAGGTGTGGAAGTCACGGTATGCGGCGTGCCCGGGATATCCGGATTTCGGCGACCACACCCGGTAACTGACCTGCAGGTCACGTCCGAACGCCACGACGTCGGAGGAGCCGACGGGGCGTCCGAGCGCGGTGTCGCCGTGCAGCGACGGTCCGTCGACCATGAAATGACCCACACCCGCTGCGGCGTAGTCGATTTCCATGCCCGGCGCGTATGCACATTCGGGCGCCCAGATCCCGGCCGGGGTGTGCGCGAAACGCTGCCCGGCGTCGGCAAGGCCTTCCCGCAGGGCGAATTCGCGCAGCCGCGGATTCAGCAGCGGTTGGAACGGGTGCGACAGCGGTCCGCCGAGCAGTTCGATGGCCTGCGCATCGATCAGCTCACGCAGGAGCGGGCTGCCGCCGTGCGCCCACAACGTCGCGAAGTCGTCCAGCGCGCCCTCGGCCTCGGCGCGCTCGCGAATGCCGAACTCCCGCAACGGGTCGCCCAGGGTCGTGGCTTCCAGCGCACGCAACCCCCAGTTGGCCAGCCAGTGGTGCATCCCCGTCAGGCAATACGGGTCGTCGAGCTGGGCGGTGACGACCGGTGTCATGCCCAGCGTCACGAGGTGACTGCGATTTTCGGCAGCCAGTCTGCGCAGCACACGCAGCAGCGGTATGTAGGCCGCCGACCACGACTGGTAGAGCCACTCTTCGCCGACGGGCCAGCGGCCGTGATGGGCGAGCCACGGCAGATGGGTGTGCAGGACGAGGGTGAACATCCCCGGAGCCGGGGTGGCATCCGACTTCAGTGCGGATTCTGAGGTGGTCACGGTCGCACCGCGATCGCGACCAGGTCCAGGCTGCCGTCGATGTCTCTGTCGGCCGCGTCGAGCAGGTCGAAGTCGTCGGTCGTCACGGAAGCGACGTCGTCGAGCAGCTCGGTGGGCCAAGGCGCGTCGGCCAGCGCACGCGCGATCTGGGCGTCGATGATGGAGCCCCCGTGGCGCTCGTCGAGCTCGGCCAGCCGTGCACCGTGGAAGACGCCGAGCATCGACTCCACCGAAAAGCCCTCGCCGGAAAGCAGTTCGGACAGCTCCGCGGCGTTCAGTTCCCGGGTATGGAACGGGTTGATCGGGGTGTCGCGGCCGGGGGAGAAGGTGATCCGGTTGGGTGTCGACATCAACAGCACGCCGCCGGGACGCAACACCCGCAGGCACTCCGCCACGAATTGCCGTTGATCCCAGAGATGCTCGATCACCTGGAAGTTGACCACGACATCAACCGCGCCGTCATCGAGCGGGAGCTCCGCCAGATTCCCGCGGCGCATGTCGACGCGCGGATAGCGGGCGCGCACATGGGCGACCGCGGACTCGTCGTAGTCCAGCCCGATGACGCTGGTGGCCACGTCGGCGATCAGGTCCGCGCCATACCCCTCGCCGCAGCCCGCTTCGAGCACCTCACGGTCGGCGCAGACAGCGGCCAGCCGCTCGTAAACGACCTCATGGCGACGGAACCAGTAGTTCTCCTCCATAAGCCCGGGAACCGTGCGTTCCCCGGTCAAAGGCAGGTCCGGACCGTCGGTGACGAATGCGCTCATTGGAAGGCAGGCTAACGTGAAACAGCTCACTGGCGAACGGTTCACCGCCTACGTGCTGCTAGAACGCAAACTTCGACCAGCTATGGTGTTCGTGCGAACCACCTGAAGTTACCCGCGAGTAACATGATGGTGGTTGCTTGAAACGTGGTATTGCGGGCCGGTCATCGGCCCCTTCGAGGAGGACGAACCAGACTCATGACGAACATCGTGGTCCTGATCAAACAGGTCCCTGACACCTGGTCGGAGCGCAAGCTGACCGACGGCGACTTCACCCTCGACAGGGAGGCCGCCGACGCCGTGCTCGATGAGATCAATGAGCGCGCTGTCGAGGAGGCACTCTTGATCAAGGAGAAAGAGGGCGACGCCGCCGGAACTGTGACAGTACTCACAGCCGGACCCGAGCGGGCGACCGAGGCCATCCGCAAGGCGCTGTCGATGGGCGCCGACAAGGCGGTGCATCTCGTCGACGAGGGCATGCACGGATCGGACATGGTGCAGACCGGCTGGGCGCTGGCCCGCGCTCTCGGCACGATCGAGGGCACGGAACTGGTCATCGCCGGCAACGAGGCCACCGACGGCACCGGCGGCGCCGTGCCGGCGATCATCGCCGAGTACC
>CAZOIX010000724.1:0-2875 GCA_964579685.1 uncultured Mycobacterium sp. | reverse complement strand
CGAGATCGTCAAGGCGGGCTTCATCGCCGACCCTGTCATCCTCGATCTGATCGAGGCCGATCCCGACGCCGCGGTGGACCCGACGGGGGCGGTGCTGCCCGAGTTGATCCGGCGCTCGGTCGCCGTCAAGGCCGAGGTCGTGGCTGCCGACGAGAAAGAGTCGGCGCTGCGGGAGATTCTCAACTACGGCCACACTCTCGCCCACGCGATCGAGCGGCGGGAGCGCTACGAATGGCGCCACGGTGCCGCGGTCTCCGTCGGCCTGGTGTTCGCCGCCGAGCTCGGACGGCTGGCAGGCCGTCTCGATGACGACACCGCCGACCGGCATCGGACCGTCCTCGAGGCCCTGGGCCTTCCCGTCGAATACGACACCGACGCGCTGCCACAGCTTTTGGAAATCATGGCAGGCGACAAGAAGACCCGCGCCGGGGTGCTGCGTTTCGTCGTGCTCGACGGACTGGGTAAGCCAGGGCGCCTGGAAGGGCCGGATCCATCGCTACTGGCTGGGGCGTATTCGGTGATCGGAAAGGTGGTGTCATGACGACGGTACTCGTGCTCAACGGGCCGAACCTGGGTCGGCTCGGTAAGCGAGAGCCCGAGGTGTACGGCAGCACCACTCACGACGAGCTGGTGGCGCTGATCGAAAGCGAAGCCGAGGACCTCGGTATGAAAGCGGTTGTGCGGCAGAGCGACAGCGAGGCGGAACTGCTGAACTTCATCCATGCCGCCGCCGACGCCGGGGATCCGGTGATCCTCAACGCAGGCGCGCTGACCCACACGTCGGTGGCGCTGCGCGATGCTTGTGCCGAACTGAGCGCACCGCTGATCGAGGTGCACATCTCGAATGTGTACAAGCGCGAGGAGTTTCGGCACCACTCCTACATCAGCGCGGTGGCCTCGGGGGTCATTGTCGGCCTGGGGACGCAGGGCTATGTCCTGGCGCTCCGGTACCTCGCCGCCCTCGGATAGAGATGCGATCCTCGGTGCTGGCCACCGAAAAGCAGATCGCGGTCGCGACGACTGTCGGCAGCGCGAGCGTCAGGATCAGAACGTACGCGATCAAGACGGGGTTCGGAGTTGTCAACCAGTCCTTGGGGATACGGGAAAGGCTCATCCCCAGCCAGGACGCGAGGATCGCCAGCACCAGCGTGCACACGGTGGCGACCTTGATCGAGCGGAGTGCCAGACGGGTCGGTACGGCGTTGTCGGCCAACGACTTGCGCAGCATCCTCGTCCGGACGTAGACGAGCGCGAAATTCACGACGATGACCAGGGCCGCCGCAATGACGATCAGGCCGGTCACCCAGATGGCCGGTCGCCGGTCGAACATGGAGCGCAGGTAGTCGATGGCCGTTTCGGACAGGATCAGGGTGGTCGCCATCGTCGCCGCGAACGTCAGCCAGCCACCCAGATCAGCGAGAAAGCAGTAGGCGCCGACGTCGTCGCTGTCCTGTTCTGAGACCTTGTTGACGGCGTGGCTGGCCAGCATCCAGCCGAGACCGCCGAACAGCGCCGTCGTGCCCGCGGCGAGCATTCCGGTCGACACCGCGTTCTGAGTCCACGCGATGGCACAGATGCCGCGTGCGCCATCGTCCGATGGCACCTGAGTGCCGGTGATCAGGCTGTACAGGAAACTGTCGAGCATGAGGATCAGCACCGCTGAGGAGAACAGCGCGATCGTATGAACGCTTTCGCGGCTGCTTCTGTCGAACAGCAGCGCGATCGCGGTGATCAGGAATCCGCCGAGCACTCCGGCGAGTTGGGAGTTGGAGGCCGCCGATGTCAGCGGGCTCCACTGGTCAGACGTGCAGAATTCGTCCGGGTTCACGGGGCCACGTCAGGGCGTCGGGAATGCGGCCGGGACCTAGGTGTCGCGACGGGCTTCGGCCGTCTCGTACTCGGCCGTCTGCTCGTCATCCGGCTGGCGGACGGCGGCGAACACGTCCGTATCGGCCCGCTCGTCGTCATGGGCATGCCCGTGGTGCGGCACCTCGGGTGCGCTGCGATCGATGAGCCAGCGACCGATCGTGACGCCCAACAGCGCCATCAGGAACACCAGCAGCGCGGTGAACGCCGCGAAGGTCGTGAGTTCGTTGATCAGGCCCTCGACGTAGAGGCTCTTGTAGAAGAGGTGGATGAACCATGCGACGGCGCCGCTGACGATGCCCGCGAACAGGCCGGCCAGCAGCCACGTCATCGCCAGGTCGCCACGGCGGTCCGGATCGGGATTGGCGCGAGCGTCGGTTCGGCCGTCGGCCAGCCCCCAGATGAACACCGCCACGGCGAAGATCACCACGAGAACAAGGCTGATCAGCCCCGCCTTGGTCTCCCACGCGTTGATCAACGCCCCCTGAAGCAATCGCACGATCACCATCAGGGCCGCGAACACGAGTCCGCGCAGCAACCACTTACTCATGGGGCCACACCTTAGCGAGTAGGTTCATCAACCGTGACTATTTCACAGCGCCGGGACCGGCTACGTCGGCGACTGGTCGAAGCCGACCTGGACGCGATGCTGGTGTCGGACCTGGTCAACGTCCGATATTTGTCGGGATTCACCGGGTCCAACGCGGCGCTGCTGATTCGGGCAGAAGACCCGACACCAGTGCTCGCCACCGATGGGCGCTACCGCACCCAGGCCGCGCACCAGGCGCCCGACGCCGAGCTCGTCATCGAACGGGCCTGCGGACCCCATCTGGTCGCGCGCGCGGCGGCAGACGGTGTGCCACGCCTGGGCTTCGAGAGCCACGTGGTGACCGTCGACGCGTTCAGCGTGCTGACAAATGCCGCCGGTGAGATGACCGAGCTGGTCCGCGCCTCCGGGACGGTGGAGGCGCTGCGCGAGGTCAAGGACGCCGGGGAGATCGCGTTGTTG
>CAZOIX010000723.1:0-2876 GCA_964579685.1 uncultured Mycobacterium sp. | reverse complement strand
ATTCAGACACTTATTAGCTTTTTCAGTAATACTGGGCTCTCTCACACTGGCAGCCTGCGGCGGTGGTGGTGGTAATGGAGGCGGTCTTGGCAGTATCATCGCTGCGCCGGATACCGACGGAGATGGCGTTGCCGATGACGACGACGTGGTCGATGTTGGCGCGCTGGTGCGCGAACGCACCCGCCGCGGTGTCGCGGGCCTGCGCGAGTACCTCGCGGAAACTCTGGCGGCGTTGTGGGCGCAATCGCATCGCGACGGTGTTGCCGTAGTAGCCGATTTCGTTCTCGACGTCAGCGGTGCGATTGAGCACCGGAGCGGCGACCAGGAAGTCGTCGGAATGGGTGTAGCGATGGATCAGCACGCCGAATGCGGCAAGCAACACCATGTACGGTGTCGCGCCGGAGTCTTTGGCCAGTGCCGCCACCCGTTCGACGGTCGTCTCGGGCAACCGCAGCGCAGTGCGCGCCGAACGCCAGCTCGTCGGTATCGCAGAACCGTTGGGGCCCGGCAGTTCCAGGGGTTCCGGCGGATCGGCCATCACCGCGCGCCAGTATTCGAGGTCGTCCGCGGCAGGCCGGCCGGCGGGCGTGGGCACCGGTGCGGACGGGCCGAGGTGCTCGCCGCAGTACGCCCGGGTGAGGTCGGCGAAGAACACCTGCCAGCAGCCGTCATCCCACGCGATGTGATGAGCGACCAGCAACATGACGTGCTCGTCGGCGCCGGTGCGAACGAGGGTGATACGCAGCGGGGCGTCGACGCTGAGGTCGAAGGGGGCACCGAACTCTCGCTGCGCCAGCACCTCCAGCCGCAATCGCCGGGAAATGTCGGACAGATCGGACAGGTCGTGCACGGACCAGCCGGGCGTGAGGTCGGCATGGACCCTCGACCGCGGCTCGCCGTCGGCGTCCGGTGTGTAGGTGGTGCGCAGCAGCTCGTGGCGCGCCGCCACCGCGTTGACGGCATCGTGCATCCGCGCCGCGTCGAGTGCTCCGGTGATGCTGTACGACAGGCAGACGTTGAGGATCGCCCCCGTCGGGTCGGCCATCTGGACGAACCACATGCGGCGCTGGCCATCCGACATCCCGGCGGCATGCACGTCGTTGGTCGTCCGACCGTCCGACGTCAGTCCGCGCTCAGCCAATCTGCGGCGCAGCAGCTCGAGCCGGCGCTCATCAAGCTCTTCACGGGTATCGGCGATATCGGTCACGCGTGATGTCCACTTCCTTGATCGGGTTGTCGAGGCCGGCGATGAGCTCAGCGTGAATTAGCGCAGGCTGCCCTAAATTGGTGAGGTTACCCTAAATCAGCTTGTGGATGACCCGTACATCCGGGGGTCGTGAGCTCGGCAGGCGACGGTAGCGTGAGTCGGTGGTTGCCCCGGAAAGGATCAGTGCATGGACCTGGCAGGCGTCGGTGTGTGGAGTTCGCAGCTGCGTTATGGCGATGCCGGCGAGGCCGCCGATGCCGCCGCGGAGTTGGAGGAGCTCGGGTTCACCGCGCTGTGGATCCCGGACGTCGGCGGACCTGTTCTCGATTCGGTCGGCACCTTGCTGTCGTCGACCAAGCAGGTGGTGATCGCCACGGGAATCTTGAACCTGTGGATGCATGAACCGTCCGACGTGGCGGCCACGTACGCGTCGCTGAGCGCACAGCACGGCGAGCGTTTTCTCCTCGGAATCGGCGTGAGCCACGCGCCGCTCATCGATTCCAAGGAACCCGGGCTCTACCGCAAACCGTTGGCCGCGACGCGGGCCTACCTGGACGCCATCGACGCGACCGACCAGCCGGTGCCCGTCGGCAACCGGGTGCTGGCGGCGCTGGGCCCCAAGATGCTCGAGCTCTCCGCGACCCGGTCCCGTGGCGCTCACCCGTATCTCGTCACGCCGGAGCACACTCGCTACGCGCGCGAGCAGCTCGGCGAGGGGCCACTGTTGCTTCCGGAGCAGACCGTGTGTCTCACAGACGATCGCGCCGCGGCCGTCGCGGTGGGAACCGATTGGCTGCGCGCCTATCTGGCGCTGCCGAACTACGCCAACAACCTGCTGCGCTCGGGCTTCACCCAGGAGGACATCGACACGGTCAGTGACCGGCTGTTCGACGCGCTCATCGCGTGGGGGGACGAAGACGCTGTGCTGCGCCGGGTGAACGACCACCTGGCGGCCGGGGCCGACCACGTCTGCGTGCAGGTGCTCACCGCGGATCCGAGGGAATTCCCCCGCGAGCAGTGGCGCCGGCTGGGCGCTGCCCTGGCTTAGGCGTCAGGATCTATACCGACTGTGAAGATCACGACGCTTCGGGGGCGAAAGCGTCGCGGTATTCACGGTCGGCACACCCACGATGGCGTGCCGCGCTGAACTATCCGCCGGTCAGCTCGGACATCACATCGGCGCGGTCCATTACCGCGATCTCCAGGTACACCTCGGCGACCATGTCCAGCCGCTCCGTGTCCGGTTCGCGGTCGACGAGTCGACTCGCCAGCTTCGACACACATCGCGCCGCGAACATGTCGGTGACCAACACCGTGGGCGTATCAAGCCAGTCCCGTATCTTGGCGACCACCTGGGTCGCAAGCACCGAATCGCCGCCGAGGGAGAAGAAGTCGTCGTCGATCCCGATCGACTCACCGCCCGCACCGAGCACCTCGCCGACAATCGCCGTCAGCGCGGATTCCAGCGGCGTCGATGCCGGTCGATAGGCCTGTCCCGCAGGCAGTTCGGCGGCCGCCAACTCGCGCGCGGCGGCTTTGCGATCCAGCTTTCCGTTCACGGTGAACGGGATCTGGTCGCGCACGACGATGACCTTGGGGATCATGTGCTCGGGCACCAGATCGACCATCCCCGCTGCGACGGATTGTGAATCGAGGCCCGGGTCATCGG
>CAZOIX010000722.1:0-2887 GCA_964579685.1 uncultured Mycobacterium sp. | reverse complement strand
TCTGCGCTCCATCGTCACGGCAATCCAGATCGTCGCCGACGTCGATCGGATGGGCGCCCTGGCCCTGCACGTCGCCAAGATCGCCCGACGCCGCCATCCCCAACATGCGCTGCCCGAGGAAGTCAACGGCTACTTCGCCGAAATGGGCCGGTTGGCAGTCGAATTGGGCAACAGCGCGCAGGAGGTGCTCGTCAGCCGCGATCCGGAGAAGGCGGCGCGCATCAGCGAGGAAGACGATGCGATGGACGATCTGCATCGCCATCTCTTCACCGTCATGATGGACCGCCAGTGGAAGCACGGCGTCACCGCCGCGGTCGATGTGACACTGCTGTCGCGGTTCTACGAGCGCTTCGCCGACCACGCCGTCGAGATAGCGCGCCGGGTCATCTTCCAGGCCACCGGCAACCTTCCGGAAGGGGATGAACTGGCGGCGCGCTGAGGTAGGCCCGCCAGCAAGCGAAAAGCCCCCGAGCGATCGGGGGCTTTTGCCTGTGCGCTCAGCGTATTACCCGAAGCGCCCGGAGATGTAGTCCTCGGTGGCCTTCTGCGTGGGATTGGAGAAGATCTTCTCGGTGTCGTCGATCTCGACGAGCTTGCCCGGTTTGCCGGTCGCCTCGAGGTTGAAGAACGCCGTCTGATCGCTGACGCGGGCGGCCTGCTGCATGTTGTGCGTGACGATGACGATCGTGTAGTCCTGCTTGAGTTCTGAGATCAGATCCTCGATCGCCAGGGTCGAGATCGGGTCGAGCGCAGAGCACGGCTCGTCCATCAGAAGCACGTCGGGCTGCACGGCGATGGCACGCGCGATGCACAGTCGCTGCTGCTGACCACCGGACAACCCACCGCCCGGCTTGTCCAGCCGGTCCTTGACCTCGTTCCACAGGTTCGCGCCCTTGAGCGAGCGCTCGGCGACCTCGTCGAGGGTCTTCTTGTTGCGCACCCCCTGAAGCTTCAGTCCGGCGACCACATTGTCGCGAATCGACATGGTGGGGAACGGGTTCGGCCGCTGGAACACCATCCCGATGGTCTTGCGGACGCTCACCGGGTCCACGCCGGCGCCGTAGATATCCTCGCCGTCGAGCAGGACCGAGCCCTCTGCGCGGGCGCCGGGGAGCACTTCGTGCATGCGGTTGAGGGTGCGCAGCACCGTCGATTTACCGCAACCGGACGGGCCGATGAACGCGGTGACGCTGCGCGGTGGAACCGACAGCGCCACATCGGCGACGGCGTGGAAGGAACCGTAGTAGATGTTGAGATCTTTGATGTCGATGCGCTTGGCCATGACGGCTCTACTCCTAAGGGTCAGGCTCGGTTTCGATTGAGGAACCGGATCACGAACGCTGCGGCGATATAGAGTCCCGCCACGATCAGGATCAGGGTGAGTGCCGCACCCCACACGCGCATCCGGCCGGCTTCCTCGGGATTGATCAGCTCGGTGTAGATCAGCAACGGCAGCGACGCCATGTTGCCTTCCAGCGGGTCGTAATTGATCGACCTGGCGTAGCCCACCAACACCAGCACCGGGGCGGTCTCGCCGATCACGCGGGCCAGCGCGAGCAGGATGCCGCTGATGATGCCCGGCAGCGCCGTCGGCACGACGATCCGCAGGATCGTCTTCCATTTCGGAACCCCAAGCGCGTAGGAGGCTTCCCGCAACTCGTCGGGAACGAGCTTGAGCATCTCTTCGGTGTTTCGCACCACCACGGGAAGCATCAACAGCACCAGCGCCAGTGACACCGCCAGTGCACTCTGCGGGAACCCCATCGTCGCGATCCACAATGCGAAGATGAAGAGCGCGGCCACGATCGACGGCACTCCGGCCAGGATGTCGACCATGAATGTCGTTGTGCGCGCGAACCACCCGCGGCCGTACTCTACGAGGTAGACCGCCGCGAACATGCCGAGCGGCACCGCGAGCAACGCGGCGATCGCCGCCTGGATGATCGTGCCGTAAATCGCGTGGTAGACACCGCCGGCGAATTGCTCGGGGAGCACACCTGAGAGCGACTTGTTCCACCATGTCGACGAAATGACGGCAGTGAGCCCGCGCGAGGCGACGGTGTAGAGCACCCACACCAGCGGAACCAGCGCGATGAGGAACGCGGCAGCGAAGAGTGCTTCGGCGACCCGGTTCTTGATCTTGCGACTGGTGCTGATCGCGTGAAACGTCTGCCTCTTCAGCGGAGCTTCCAAGGTTTCGGTCATCCTCCGCTCACCCTTCCTCCGGCCGCCAACCGGGCGACCGCGTTCACGACGAATGTCAGCGCGAACAGCACGAAGCCTGCCGCAATGTAAGCGCCCGTCGGCAGAGGTGCGCTGAATTCCGCAGCAGCCGAAGCGATCTTCGAGGCGAACGTGTACCCGCCATCGAACAGCGACCAGTGGCCGGCCTGCGCAGCAGTGCGCAGGATGATCAGGACTGCGACGGTCTCGCCCAACGCCCTGCCCAGCGCCAGCATCGATCCTGCGATCATGCCGCTGCGACCGTACGGGTAGACGGTCATCCGGATGACCTCCCACTTCGTGGCGCCCAGGGCTTGGGCGGCCTCGACGTGGCCCTTGGGTGTCAGGCTGAACACTTCCCTGGACACCGACGTGATGATCGGGAGGATCATCACGGCGAGCACCACACCTGCGGTGAAGATGGTGCCGCCGCCGGCCAGCGAGACGTTTCCGGGGGCGAAGAGGAAGAACCAGCCAAGGTTCTCGTTGAGGAACCGCTGCACGGGCTCCAGTCGCGGCGCCAGCACGAAGATGCCCCAGAGACCGAAGACGATCGACGGCACCGCGGCCAGCAGATCGACCAGGATCGCGACCGGTCTTGCCAGCTTGCGCGGCGCGTAGTTCGTCAGAAACGTGGCGATGCCGATGGCGATCGGTACGGCGA
>CAZOIX010000721.1:0-2891 GCA_964579685.1 uncultured Mycobacterium sp. | reverse complement strand
CACGGCATGTACTGGTCGGGCGACCTGGCCTACCGCGATGCCGACGGCTGGATCTACCTGGCCGGGCGCACCGCCGACTGGATGCGGGTGGACGGCGAGAACCTCGCGGCAGGCCCGGTCGAGCGGATCCTGGGCCGGCTGCCCGAGATCAACCACGTCGCGGTGTACGCGGTGCCGGATGCCCACGTCGGCGACCAGGTGATGGCGGCCGTGGTGCTCAACGACGACGCGTTGACGCCGCAGCGCTTCGCGGAGTTCCTCGCGGCGCAGCCCGACCTGTCACCGAAGGCGTGGCCGCGCTACGTGCGGATCAACAGCGCACTGCCGCAGACCGCGACCAACAAGATCCTCAAGCGCACGCTGATCGGTGAGGGTGTGAGCGCCGGCGACGGTGTGCTGTGGGAACGCGAGCCCCGCGGCCGCCGCTACTCTGCGATTTCGGTGCGCTAACGACCGCTCAGCGACTGTTTGCGCACCGAAATCAGTGGTAATTCACCTGCCAGTGCTTGATCCCGTTGATGAAGCTCGACCGCAGCCGCTCAGGCGCGGACAGGGGCTGCAGGTCGGGCAGATGGTCGGCGATCGCGTTGAACATCAGGTCGATCGTCATCCGCGCGAGGTTGGCGCCGACGCAGTAATGCGCGCCCGTCCCACCGAACCCGAGATGCGGATTGGGGCTGCGCATCACGTCGAAGGCGAACGGGTCGGCGAAGACGTCCTCGTCGAAATTCGCCGACCGGTAGAACATCACCAGCCGCTGACCCTTCTTGATCGGCACCCCCGACAGTTCGGTGTCGGCCAGTGCGGTCCGCTGAAACGCGGTGATGGGTGAGGCCCAGCGGATGATCTCGTCGGCGGCGGTCTTCGGACGCTCGCGCTTGAACAGCTCCCATTGTTCGGGGAACTCGGTGAACGCCATCATGCCCTGCGTGATCGAATTGCGGCTGGTCTCGTTGCCCGCCACCGCGAGCGTCACGACGAACATCCCGAACTCGGCCTCGGTGAGCTGGCCGTCGGCTTCGGAGTCGATCAGCGTGCTGACGATGTCCTCGCCCGGCTCCTTCTCCTTCATCTTCGCCAATTCCATGGCATAGCCGATCAATTCGACCGTGGCGCCCAGTGAGTTGAAGTCCGCGAACTCGGGGTCGTCCCCGCCGACCATCTTGTTGGACCAGTCGAACAGCTTCTCGCGATCCTCGAGCGGAACACCGAGCAGGCCGGCGATAGCCTGCAGCGGCAGCTCGCGCGCGACCTGCAGGACGAAGTCTCCGGTGGTCTGCGTGGCGGCCTCGGCGGCGATGCGTTGCGCGCGTTCGTTGAGCTCGGCGCGCAGCCGTTCGATGGCGCGGGGTGTGAACCCGCGGGAGACGATCTTGCGCAGCCGCGCATGCTCCGGGTCGTCCATCATCAGCAGCGACAGCTTGGACGCCTCGATCTGGCCCTCGACATCCACCGACGGCTTGAAGTGCGGGACGACAGTTTTCGCGGCCGCGGAGAACACGTCGCTGCGCAGCGACACCTCGCGCACGTCGCGGTGCTTGCTGACCACCCAGAAGCCGCCGTCGCCGAATCCGCCGACATCGAGCGGCTGCTCGTTCCACCAGATCGGTGCGGCGCGACGGACCTCGGCGAACTCCTCCATCGGCAGCCGGGTGGCGTAGATGTCGGGATCGGAGAAATCGAAGCCCTTCGGCAGACTCGGCGCGACCATCACCCGAGTATCGCCGGGCACAGCGAGCAGAGGCGCCGGATTCAGGAGATTGGCGTAGCGGCGCGTCAGCCCTGGTGGACGGCTCGCCAGATCCGCGCGGGCGTCATCGGGAGCCTCCGCAGCCGGGCGCCGCACGCGCGGGCGATGGCATTGGCCAACGCCGGGGCCACCGGGTTGTACGGCGATTCGCTCATCGACTTGGCCCCCAGCGGGCCGAGCAGGTCGTAGGTGTCGGCGAAGTACACCTCGGTCACCGGCACATCCGCCAGCTGCGGAATGTGGTAGTCGCGCAGGGTCTGCGTGAGCATGGCGCCGTCCTCGCCGACGCGCATCTCCTCGAACAGCGCCGAGCCGATGGCCTGGACCACACCGCCCTCGACCTGGCCGCGGCACTGCTCGGGATTCATCACCACGCCGGCATCGGCGGCCTGTACCGACTGCAGGATCCGGATCTCGCCGGTCTCGGTGTTGACCGCGACCCGGAACGCCTGCACGTTGAACGCCACCGACCGCGGCGTGCCGTCGTGCCGGCCGTGGCCGACCAATGACTCTGGCAGTTCGAAGAATTCGACCAGCGTGGTGCCGCACCGCACACCGTGCGGGCCGAGTTCACAGTGGGCGGGCGACGAGCCGGAGATCTGGGCCGCCGCCTCGAGGATCGCCGACCTCAGTTTGCGGCACGCCGCGTGGACGGCCTTGCCGGCCACCACGATTCCCGCCGAACCGAATGCGCCGGTGTCGTGGCCGCCGACGTCGGTGTCGGCCTGCCGGATCACCACCCGGTCGACGAACGTGTTGAGTTCGGTCGTGACGATCTGGCCGTGCACGGTGGTGGTGCCGTTGCCGAACTCGGCGGTGCCGACCGACAGTGTGTAGATCCCGTCGTGGTCGACGGTGATCGACGCGTCGGCGAAGTGGCCCCGCGGGGGAATGGAGGCGATCATCGCGACGGCCATACCCCCGCCGACCGACCACCCGGCGGGTGCCTCGACGCCGTTGCCCCGTCGCAACGCCGACTCCGCCAGATCGATGCACTGGTCCAACCCGTAGCTCCCGAACGACAGATCATCCTGCGACACATGGGAATCGACGAAGTCGTCGCCGGGCACCACGACGTTGCGGCGGCGGAACTCGAACGGGTCGATGTCCAGCTGTTGGGCCAACTCGTCGAGCGCCGACT
>CAZOIX010000720.1:0-2891 GCA_964579685.1 uncultured Mycobacterium sp. | reverse complement strand
TGTCGGCGGGGTCATCTACAGCTCCTTGGTCCGCAGCAGCGGTTCAGCGATGTCGTAGCCGACGACCGGGCCGTCGCGGCACAACAGCAGCGGGCCGAGCTGGCAGTGGCCGCACCAGCCGATTCCGCATTGCATGTTGCGTTCCAGGGAAACGCGGATATCGCTGGCGGCCAGTCCTTTTCGCAAGAGTTCGACGGCACCGTTGCGCATCATGGGTTCGGGTCCGCACAGGAATGCCGTGGTGCGGTCGGGTTGCAGGGGTACTCGTCGCAGCGGCTCGGTCACGAACCCGACTTCGCCCGGCCAGCCCTGCACGGGGACGTCGACCGTGAGGTGGACGTCAATGGGCGTTTCCTTGGCCCAGTCCTGCAGTTCCGTCTCGAACAGAAAGTCGTCGCGAGAGCGGGCTCCGGCGATCAGCGTCAACCTGCCGTAGCGATCGCGGTCCGCCAGTGCACCGATCACCACCGGGCGCAGCGGTGCGAGGCCGACACCGCCCGCGACGATGACGAGGTCACGCCCGACCGCGTCGGCCAGACCCCAGTCCGTGCCGAACGGCCCGCGCATGCCGATCACGCTGCCTGGTTGCATATCGTGCAGCGCCCGGCTGACCGCGCCCACTGAGCGGATTGTGTGGGTGATGGTGTCGTCGCCATCGGTGGGTACTCCGCTGACCGAGATGGCGATCTCGCCGATTCCGAACGCGTACATCATCATGAATTCGCCGGGCTGCGGAGCGGGCAATGGTTCGTCCACCGGCTCCAGGCGCAGGGTGGCTGAGTCGCGGTTCTCGGAGACTCGGCTGCGGACCCGGTAGGGCACCGGGCTCATCGCCGACGGTGTCACCGGCCACGCCGCGGTGTCAGTCATCGCGTTCCGTTGCCAGGCCGGCCAGGGTGTTCATTTCTTCGGTGATGTCAATACCGGTGGGGCACCAGGCGATACACCGTCCGCACCCCACGCATCCGGAGCTGTCGAACTGGTCATGCCACGTGCCCAGCTTGTGGGTGATCCAGTGGCGGTATCGGGACGCCCCGGATTGCCGCACGCTGCCCTCGTGTACGAACGTGAAGTCGAACTCGAAGCACGATGCCCAGCTCATCCACCGCTCGGCGTGTTCGCCCGTGAGGTCGGTGACGTCCTCGACGCTCGTGCAGAAGCAGGTCGGGCAGGCCATGGTGCAGTTGCCGCAGGTCAGACAGCGGCTGGCAACCTCTTCCCAATGCGGGGATTCGCGCGACGTGATCAAAAGGTCCCGGAGATCGGTGGCGGGCATCTGCCGGCCCATGTGGTCCGCCGCCTCGGCGACATCTTTTCGTGCGGAATCGATTTCGGCGTCGTCGGCGTCTCGATGCGGCAACTCGGCCAACACGTCGGCGCCGTCGTCACTTCCGACGTCGACGACGTAGTGGCATCCGTCGTCGTCGATGCGTTCGGTGAGTGCGAGGTCGTAGCCGGGGCCGACCGCGGGCCCGGTGCCCATGGAGGCGCAGAAGCACAGGCCCCCGGGTTCGGTGCAGTTGACCGCGACCACGAAGATCTGTCGCAGCCGTCCGGTGAAGCCCTGGTCGGGATGCGCCCCCTTGCCGAGCACGCCGTTGAGGATCGCGATGGCCGCCAGGTCGCACGCCCGCACCCCGAGGAACGCATACCGCGGAGTCTCCTCGGATTCGGCACCGTCGGAGGACCACAACCGCTGCCGCGGGGGATGCAGGAACTGCTTCCACGACTGCGGGCCGGCCGAATGGCCGAACAAAGCGTCGTCGTCGCGGTGGCGCAGCCGATACTGTCCGGGACCGACATCGACACCCCACCCCCGGGGCAGCTCGTCGGCCGACGTCAGCTCGGCGAGCACGATCGCGTTGCCGGACACCGTCGGGCCGACCACGCGGTATCCCCGATCGATCAGCGCCGACACGAGTTGATTCAGTCCCGCGGCGTCGATCACCGCACTAGTCATGGTGGCTATCGTGCTCCGATCCGCATCCGGATGCACGGTGCTTCAGGCCAATAAATAGGTGACAAAGGTCCTTGCGCCTGTTCATCAGCGGGTAACCCAGGGCCGCTAGCGTGGCTGGCCGATGTCATCTCGAACCAGGAGGGCATTCGTGTCGTCGCATCAAACCCATCTGCTGGCGCGGGACAATCCAGCCGACCGGGAACTGGTTCGTCTGCTCTCGCAACTCGACGATCTGCTCGACCACCTCGATGAGGCGGAATCATCGTGGTCCGACCTGCTCGCCGGCGTGGCGGCCGACTATCGGCTCAGTGCTCTAAATCTCGTGCACTACTGGGCAATACGGCAGACCGATCTTCGCGAATTGCAGGGCGGCCTCGCCGGCTTCGGGCTCTCGTCCCTGGGGCGGAGCGAACCACACGTCGAGGCCACGCTGCGGCTGGTCCGTTCCGCGGTGCTGGCCATGCTGGAGGACGGCTGGCAGGCTCCCGCGCCCTCCGTCGTCGCCGCCGAAGAGGGACGCGCGCTGCTGCGATCCCGCACTGACGATCTGCTGGGCCCGCCACCGATTGGACGGACCACCCGGATCATGGTCACCCTGCCGTCCGAGGCGTCGGCCGAACCCGGCCTGATCCGCGATCTGATGGAGCGCGGCATGAATGTGGCCCGCATCAACTGCGCGCACGACGAGCCGGCGGCGTGGCGGGCCATGGCTCGATATGTGCGGGAATCCAGCGCGCAGACCGGCCGTCACTGCCTGGTGGCCATCGACCTCGCAGGCCCCAAGCTGCGCACTGGTCCGATCCGGCCGGGGCCCCGGGTCGTCAAACTCCGGCCCGCCCGAGACGACCTCGGTCGTGTCGTCGCCGCGGCTCAGGCATGGCTCACCGCGATAGAAGATCCGAAGCCGCCACCCTCCGCGGAGATGGCAACG
>CAZOIX010000719.1:0-2906 GCA_964579685.1 uncultured Mycobacterium sp. | reverse complement strand
GTGTCCAACTTCGCGCCCGACGCGACGACCGGGATGCCGGCGTCGTAGAGCCGGTCGGTCAGCGACACCAGCCTCAGTGCGACGTTCTGGTCGTCGAGGGGATGCACGCCGGTGATGAACACCGCGGTGACACCCTCGATCAGCGTCAGGTAGCGAGACGGGTGCATGGTCGCCAGATGCGCACACAGCCCGTCGAAGTCGTCCAGCGTGGCCCCCGGCACCGCTGCGGCGCGACCGGCCACCTCGGCGTCACTGGGCGGTTGCGGCGCCGGCGGCAGATCACGGTGCCGGTAGTCCGGCCCTTCGATCCGCACGGTCGTGAACATCGCTGCCAGCGTGTGGATTTCGCGCAGGAAGTCCTGTGCGGCGAAGCGGCCCTCCCCCAGCTGCTCGGGCAGTGTGTTGGAGGTCGCCGCCACCGAGACACCCCGTTCGACCAGAGCGGACAGCAGCCGCGAGATCAGCGTGGTGTTGCCGGGGTCGTCGAGCTCGAACTCGTCGATGCACACCACGACGTAGTCGGCCAGCAACTCGATGCACTCGAGGAAGCCGAAAACACTTGCCAGTTGGGTCAACTCGCCGAACGTCGCAAACGCCTTGGGTCCCGGTAGCCGGTAGTACGACGACGCCAGCAGGTGCGTCTTTCCGACTCCGAATCCCCCGTCGAGATAGATCCCGACGCCGGGCAACACCTCGTGACGGCCGAAGAGCCTCTTCTTGCCGGCCCTTCGCTGGACCGCCCCGGCACAGAAGTCATGACAGGCCGCCACGGCCGCGGACTGCGACGGTTCCCCTGGATCGGGGAGATAGGTGTCGAAGCTGACGGCGGCGAAGGTCGGCGGCGGGGTGAGCTGAGCGATCAAACGTTCCGGCGTCACCGTGGGATGCCGGTCGGTCAACCGTCCGACATCGCTGGGCCGCTGCATGCACGCACCTTAGCGACGTGTTGCAATGCTGTTCATGGCCGATACCGCCGCTGGGGGGCAGTTCACCGCGCTGGGGGCCGACGGTTCTCCGATAGACACTGCCGACGGACGGCTCTCAGCGTTCTACGACTACCCCGACGGCCTGCAGACCTGCTGGGTCCGCGGCAACATGATCGCCAGCCTCGACGGCGCCGCCACCTCCGACGGCAAGGCCGGCGGGCTGGCCGGGCCGGGCGACCGCAGCATGTTCAGCCTCATGCGCTACGCCGCGGACGTCATCCTGGTCGGCGCAGCCACGGTCCGCGTCGAGAACTACTCGGGGGCGCAGGTGCCACTCGCGCAGCGGCACGCCCGGCAGGCCCGCGGCCAGGCCGAGGTGCCGCCGATCGCGGTCGTGACCCGGTCGGGAGACCTCGATCCCGACGCGTTGTTCTTCACCCGCACCGAGGTCTGGCCGCTGATCCTGACGTGCACCGATTCCGTCGACGACACCCGGCGGCGGCTGGGCGCGGTGTCGGAGGTGCTCGATGCGTCGGGGCCCCGACCCGATTCCGTCGACGGGGCCGCAATGCTGAAGATCCTCGCCGGGCGAGGGCTGTTCCGCGTGCTGACCGAGGGTGGCCCGCTCTTGCTGAGCGAGCTGATCGCCGACGACCTGCTCGACGAGCTCTGTCTGACCGTGGCGCCCATCCTCGTCGGCGGGTCAGGGCGACGCATCGCCGCAGGCGCCGCAGAGGTGCACACCGCGATGCGACCCGCGCACCTGCTGTCCGACGAGCAGGGCTACCTCTACACCCGCTACGTGCGTTCTCGCTGACGCGCGCAGGTTCCAGCACAACGAGGATGCCACGGGCGAATCAGTACTGTGGTCGGCATGCAGCGGCGTCGCCAGGTTCGGGTGTTGGGCACCTCGGCGCTCGTGACGTCGGTCGTGTTGGCCGGTTGCGCGCCTGGTCTGGCCGCCAATCCGCGGTTCGCCACTGATTCCGGGGCCCACCCGCAGGGCCAACCGCAGACCACACAGGCGTCGCAGGGCCCACCGCCGATCGAGCCTCCCAAGAATGACCTGACCTGGCGTGACTGCACCTCCCAGGTGTTCTCCGACGCCTCCCTCACCCCCGTTCCCGGGGTGAAGCTGGACTGTGCGACCTATGACGCCGACCTCGACCCGATCAAGGGCGCGTCGGGATCGATCAGCATCGGCGTGGTTCGCGCCAAGACTGACGAGACTCCCGACGACGCCGGACCGCTGGTGATGACCACCGGCTCGGATCTGCCGACGTCGATGCAGTTGCCGGTCTGGTTGACGCGGTCGGGTTCCGATGTGCTGAAGACGCGGCCGGTGGTGGCGGTGGACCGCCGCGGCATGGGCTTGTCGGAGGCGCTGGACTGCCGCGACCTGTACGACCGTCAGGCGATGCTCGATCAGGCACAGTTCGAACCCGGTGACGACCCGGTCGCCAACCTCGGCGATATCGCCCAGGCCGCGACCACGAGCTGCACCGACACCATCGCCCCCGGGGACTCCGCCTACGACAATGCGCACGCCGCCGAGGACCTCGAACGGCTGCGAAGCACCTGGGACGTGCCGGCACTGGCGCTGTTCGGCGTCGGCAACGGTGCCCAGGTGGCTTTGGCGTACGCGGGCAGCCACCCCAACAAGGTGGCGAGGCTGGTCCTCGATTCCCCGCTTCCCCTCGGTATCGCAGCCGAAGCCGAAACGGAGCAACGCGTCAAGGGCGAGCAGTCGGCACTCGATGCGTGGGCCGCACAATGCGTAGCCGTCAACTGTCCCCTGGGCGCCGACCCGAAAGGCGCGGTGGACGCGGTGCTGAACCAGGTGCGGGGCTACGACATCACGACCTCACGCTCCGTGGCCACCGTCGCCGATGCGATCGCCACGGCGCTGGCCTATCCGCGCGGCGATCGCGTCGCGTCCACCAACAGGTTGGCATCGGCGCTGGCCAGCGCGCGCTCCGG
>CAZOIX010000718.1:0-2910 GCA_964579685.1 uncultured Mycobacterium sp. | reverse complement strand
GCTGGTTGCCATGGGCCTGGGCACGTCGAAGCGCGGCGAGTTCGCGGCACCGCCACCGAAGGGTTACACGTTCGGCGGGTGAGTGACGCGCCAGTGATCGGCGATCTCGATGCGCCGGGCAATCCACACCCGATCGCGTGCCTGGACGTGATCGAGAAACCGTTGCAGCGATGCGGCGCGCGCAGGGCGTCCGACGATACGGCAGTGCAGACCCACCGAGAGCATCTTCGGTTGGCCCGCAATGCCTTCGGCGTAGAGGACGTCGAAGGCGTCGCGCAGGTGCGCGAAGAACTCATCACCGTTGGCGAATCCCGCGGGCGACGCGAAGCGCATGTCGTTGGTGTCCAACGTGTAGGGCACGACGAGATGATCGGTATCGCCGACCTGCACCCAATAGGGCAGGTCGTCGGCGTAGGAGTCGGAGTCGTAGGCGAAGCCGCCATGCTCGACGACGAGTTCGCGGGTATGCGGCGAGTCGCGGCCGGTATACCAGCCGCGGGGTCGAGAGCCGGTGAGGTCGGTGAGTATGGCGACCGCTTCGGCCATGTGCGCACGTTCGGTGTCCTCGCCGATCAGCTGGTAGGACTTCCACCGCAGGCCGTGGCAGGCGATTTCGTGGCCGAGTTCGAGAAACGCCGCGACGGCCTCGGGATTACGTTGCATCGCGCGGGCGACCGCGAAGATCGTCAGCGGTAGGCCGCGGTTCTCGAAGATCCTCAGCACCCGCCACAATCCGGCCCGCGAGCCGTACTCGTACAGCGACTCCATGCTCATGTGTCGATTGCCGAAGGGTTCGGCCGGCGTGATCTCAGACAGAAAAGTTTCCGAGGCCGGATCACCGTCGAGGACGCAGTTCTCCGCTCCCTCTTCGTAATTGAGCACGAACTGCACGGCGATCGCGGCACCGCCGGGCCAGCGCGGATCGGGCGGGTGTGCGCCGTAGCCGACCATGTCGCGCGGGTAGGCGTTCACAGCAGATCACCGAACATCCGCAGCCTGGCCAGGCCGCCGTCGGGGTAGATGTCCAGCCGAGCCTCGGAAACGGTTGCTTCGGTGTGTACAAGGAATCGGTGCCGGGTGTCGGGCAGTAGGGCGGTCCGGGGGAGAAGGTCCACCCATTGGCCGTCGGCATCGAGCCCCGTCAGTGACGCCGCCGCGGGACTGTTGCCGATGAAGTAGGAGGTGTCGATCTCCACCATTCGTATCCTGCCGGGCCCAGCCAGCCGAATGTGTACCCAGTCGTTGGCGTCGTCACGTCGACGCGCGGTCTCCCAGCCGTCGCCCATGACCTTCGCCAGCCCCGGAAAGATCAGATTCTGCGGTGAGCTGTAGAACCGGTTCGAGCAATCCAGTACCAGTCCGCCGTTCTCCAGCGCGGCGAGGTCGACCGGACCGATGCCGAGGAATCGCCGGTCGGGTCTGCCCTCGCCGTGAACCCGCAGCCGCGCCACGCCGCCGTCGGGGTAGATGCGCAACCGCACATGGGTCCATCGACGTCCCGAAGTCACCTCGAACGGGTTTCGGCTGTCGCCGTATATCTTGGCGCGTTCGACAAGGGTCACCCAACCGTGTTCGGCAGCAAGCTCTTCCGCGGTTGGATAACCGTCGACCTCCAGCCCGTCCAGCGACGCTTCCGGCGGAAAGTTGCCCTTGAACCACGCCGTGTCGATGACCACGCCGCGGATCACCCCGGGCACGCCGAGGCGCACGATCGCCTCGTCGAAACCGGTGTCGCGGCGGCGGCGAGTCTCCCAGCCGTCATAGATCTGACCACGGTGACCGAACGTCGCCGGCTGATACTTCGCCGGGCCCGGCCTGATCAGGTTCTCCTTCTCGGCGAACGAATCGTCGTTGGCCCACAGGACGGCACCGCCCGCCGTCCGCAGCGCCAGGTCGGGAAGCCACGTGAAATCCGGTGTCGAGTCGGTCATGAGAGCCTGCGCTCCTTCAGGTTTCGCAGGACGGCGACGTCGGCGTCGGGAGCGACGGCCAGCACGTCGTTGACGGAGAACGCCTCGACGTCGAGGCCGCGCAGCACCACGGTCGCCAGCGCCTCGGCCGTGGCCGGCTCGTCGATGATCACGCCGCTGCGGCGTTCGAGATAGGCCTGTAGACGGGGGCCGGCCGCGCGCAGCGCCGCGCGGAAGAAGGTGATCGTGGCCATCCAGCGTGTCACGAGGTGTCCCGGATGCATGTCCCAGCCCTGGTAATAGCCGCGTTCCAGCGAGCGGGTGACCAGCTGGTGGTGGCGCCGGATGGCCGACCGGATCTGGTCGTCGGTGCCCACGGGTGTCACCTGCGTGGATCCGTCGGCCACGCGCACGCCCGTCTGCGCCGCCGCGGCGAGCATCACGGCCTTTGCGTGGTCGGCGACCGGATGATCGAGCGACTGATGTTGCGGTGAGATACCGCACGCTGCGCTGTAATCGTAGGTGCCGTAATGCAATCCGAGGCACCGCCCGTCGCTGCGGTGCAGCGCCTTGGCCACGGTCGCGGTCCCGTCGGCGCCGAGGATGGCCTGCGGGCTCTCGATCTGCAGCTCGAATCGCAGCGTTCTCGTGGGCAGGCCGTGCGCTTGTTCGAGCGCCTCGCAGAGCCAGACCGCGGCCGTGGCCTGTTCGGCGGCACGCAGCTTGGGCACCGTGAACACGAAGCCCGAAGGGACAGTGCCTGCGGCGTCGAGCACCAGCTCCAGGGTGCGGATGGCGCGCATACGTTCGGCCGAGGTGAGGCCCTTGATGCGGATACCGCAGAGCTCGGTGCCCAGTTCCGCCAGCGTGTGCCCCGCGCGCCGGGCGTCGAGGTCTTCGTCTATGGCCAGTCGGGCGGCCCCTTCCCCGCCCGCCAGCATGTCGAGGCGAGCAAGGCCGTCGCTCGCATCCACGGACTCGATCCGGCCCGAACCCTATT
>CAZOIX010000717.1:0-2920 GCA_964579685.1 uncultured Mycobacterium sp. | reverse complement strand
GATCGACGCGCTGGCCGCCAAGACCGAAGAGGTCGAGAACCGGATGGTGGCGGTGCTGGCCGCCGCCGAAGAAGCCGACGCCGACCTGGCGCGGGTGCTCACCGAGGCGACCGGCGGCGACGCGCAGCTGCCCGCCGAGCAGGGCACCAACGACGGGCAATCGCTGCAGGACGGGCAACTCACCCCGGAGGAGATGGCGCGCCTGGAGGAGAACACCACGCTGACGCCCGAGCAGCAGGAGGCGCTGGTGCGCGGCGACCTGGTGCTGCCGGCCAGCCAGATGGAGTACCTCAACAACTTGTCGCGGTCGTTGGATGGCAAGAGCCCAGCCGAGATTCGCGCGATGATCGATCAGCTCAACGCCAACGGACAGAACGGCGGCGCCGTCACCGACGCGCTGCAACTGCTCGGCAACGAGCACATCACCACCGCCGGCGACTCGCCGGAGGGCGTGCCCACGCAGGGCGGCATGCAGAACCTGCCGTCGGGCATCCGGGAAACATTCGAGCGTCCGACCCGCGGACCCGCCGCGCCGACACAAGGCACCAACGAACAGGGCCATCCGACAATCGACATGCCCGACTACGAGCATCCGTTCCCCGAACTGGACAACTACCGCGATGTCGCGGCGATCGTGTCGGCCGGCGATCCCGCGCTGCAGCAGGGCACGGCGATGGATGAGGCCCTGCTGGACAAGTCGGAAGAGGTCCTGCACGGCACGCACAACCCGCCGTATTACCCGTGGGCAGAAAATGTCGAATGGACACAGGAACGCATCGACCCGGCGGTGCAGGACATGCTGTCGGCAGCGGGACGAGACCAGATGGCCGTGCACAGCGCGCTGGCCGGCGCCGACGGGCAGCCACCGAACAACCCGTTCATCGAAGACCTGTTCACCCACCAGTGGGCGGACGACGGCGCCGCGGCGGGCACGCTGCTCAACGGCACCGGCGCGGTCCCGACCGACCTGACCGACCCCACACAGCTGCACCAGGCCATCCGAGCCGGGGAGCTCATGCACGCGGTCGACTCATATGTCGGCGGCGAAAACACGCCGAAGTTGCTCGACATCCCTGGCACCGACGGGCAATCGGTCGGCCAGGTCAACCCCGAGCTCACCCAGGCACTCGCGGAGGCCAACAAGCCCTACATCGACGACATGCTCGGTAATTCGCTGGACAACAGCCAGGGGTTCCGCCCGCTGGATGACGTGAAGAATCCGGAGATGCCGGTCATGCGGGATCTGTTCGCGGTGATCGACACCGATGCAGACGCCGCCACCACCCTCAACAGCCAGGCCTATCTCAATGGCCTGCAGTACCAAGCCAACTTCGAGCAGTCCATCATCGACGGCGGCACGGTCAACACCGGCGATCTACAGTCGGCGGGCACGTTGCGTGGCGTCATCGATTCCGCGGCCAACATCGCCGACAACGACGCCATCGCCTACGGCAACCTGCAGGACGTGTTGGCTTACGAAAACCGCGGTATGTGGTTCGACATGGCCAAGACGCTCGGCGGAGAGATCCCCGGAGTCGGCACGATCCTGGAGTGGGGCGACAAGATTCCCGGCGATCCGCTGCATCAGATCTTCGTCGGCGATGCGCCCGCGGGCGACGACCCGACCTACATCGCCCAGCAGAGTTCCGAAATGATGCAGTACGCCGTGGCACAACGGTTGATCGACGCCCACCTCGGTGACCCGGCCGTCTTCCAGGAGTTCGGGCTGATCGATCCCGAGACCAACCAACTCAAGCCCATCAAGCAGGACGAGTTCGGCGACTTCCGCTCCGCGTTCACGGATTACTTCATGGGAATCGACCCGACGGTCAAGGCCGGCATCGAGGACTATGAGGACGCCTACCGCGACGCGCTGCCCACGCCAACCGGGCACACGGGAGGATAGCGATGATGTCGGCGATTCGATTTTGCGCAGCGCTACTGCTGATGGTGGCATTGGCCGGATGTCAGGGCGACGAGGCGCCCCCCGAGCCGATGTTCGCCAACTGGCCGGCGACGCTGAACAACTTCAGGTTTCAGTGGACCGCCGAGGCGGGTGTGAGCCTGGTGTCGGGCCCGGCGGTGCCGTTGCGGGCGTATTTGGAGTCCTATCGGATCGGGCAATTGACCGAGGACATCGGCGCTACGTACCCGGGCTTTGATCGGGCAGTGCCGAAATTGCCCGCACCAAACTCAGATGCCCCCGTCCAGCTGGAAGTTGTCCGGCCGGTACCCGGCGTCGAGCAGTTCGGTCCTCCCGGACCGTTCTACGGCAACGAGTTCTTCCACATCCTCGAGCTCACGCCAGTCGAGGATGGTTACCGCGCCTACGTATGCGACGGCCTGTACAACATTTTTCGCGAGGGCGAGGAGCCGGGCAAGTACGTCTCCGTCGTCAAATACGCCTCGAATCACGCGGGCCTCAACGACGTCAACGGCATAAAGGTGTGGCGGGTGGAGTTCACCGACACCCCGCCGGCCGCCGATGCTCCTGCGATGGTGACCGGCGATCAGCGCGGGCCCAATCCCGCGCCGGTCGGCGACGTGTTCGGTCCGTGGCGCATCACGGGCGCCAGCGACTTCGCCTGGGGAACGGACATAAAACGTGAGTTCACCGCCGATGAAACCGTCGATGGCGCCCAACGCTCATCGCAATGCTCCGACCTGCTGCCGCAATGGCGCACGGAGCGGGACGCGATCATCAAACGCGTCCTCGACACCCCACCGGACGCCGAGCCAGCATCACCAGGTTGGCCAGAGTAACCACAGCGATGTCGACCACGCGATGGTGTGCAGCCCTGCTGATGGTCGTGGGGCTCGCGGGCTGCGGCAGTGACGAGCCCGCCCTCGCGCCGCCTGAGCCGATGTTTCCCAACTGGCCACAAACGTGGGACGACTTCCGGTTTCGGTGGAACGCCGA
>CAZOIX010000716.1:0-2924 GCA_964579685.1 uncultured Mycobacterium sp. | reverse complement strand
GACCCAGAGTCCTGACACGAAAGGGGCGGCCGACGGGGCGCCCCGTTTCTATTGTCCAGTCTTAGGCGTCGGTTGCCCCGACTACAGCTTGCCGGCGATGTAGCCGGCGGCCTGCTCCACGAGCCCGGAACCGATGTACGAGGGCTGCAGGTGCGAATCCCAATCCAGGCCTCGGCCGCAGATGGGGTCACCGTTGGCGCACTGGTCGAGGGTCCGGTCGGCGTAGGCGGGCGCCGGGCCGAGTCGCTTGGTGCCGTTGCCGAACAACGCGACCGCGGCGATGTGCTGCCTGACGTCTGCCGGAAGTGAGTTCGCTCTGGCAAAAAGATCAGCCGCCGTGGCCCCGAGGGAATACCCGCCGATCACCATTCGGGTGTTCGGGCAACTACTCGCCATGGATCTCACGTGGGCGCCGATGTCTCTGGCGCCTGTGGCGGCGTCCAGGTCGGCGGGATAGTTCACTCCATAGACGCCGACCGACATGGCCGTTTGGGCGCGCAGGGCATTGACGAGTGCATCGCCGACGGCGCCGACACCGGGTGGTTCCAGTCGGCCGCGCGCGAAGACGACTTCGGCATCGGGGCAGGCTGCCGATGCGACGGGAATCAGGGACGTTGCGGGCAGAACTGCCGGGGTAGAGATCAGTATCGCTGGGCACACGGAGGCTGCCGCCAGAACGCGTGCGCGCAGAGTAATTCGCCTGGGGTTCATGAATGATTTTCGGGCGACGCCCGGCGTGCGTTACGCCGCGCCCGCCGCCCGAGAGGACCGGTGAACGCATCGTGAATCACGGTCGAACGGTGAGGTCTCGAGGTGGCGGCCCCAGCGGTCGCGGACGACACTTCTGTCGTGACCACCACCACGCTTCTGCGCTCGATCCTGAACTGGCTGCGCGCGGGTTATCCCGACGGTGTCCCCGGGCCAGACCGGGTTCCGCTGCTGTCGCTGCTTCGCGCCACTCCGCTGACCGAAGACCAGGTCAAAGAGGTGGTCAGGAACCTCACCGCCGAAGGCTCGCCCGCCGCGGCCGACGGCGAATTCGACGACGACGAGATCGCGGCGTTCATCTCCGACGTCAGCCATCACGACGCGGGACCCGAGAACGTGGCGCGGGTCGCCGCGAAGCTGGCCGCCGCGGGATGGCCACTGCACCACACCGCCGAGTAACCGCCTAGCCGCGCAGTGTCGCGGTATCGATCACGAACCTATACCGGACGTCGCTCGCAAGCACCCGCTGATACGCGTCGTTGATGTAATCGGGTGTGATGACCTCGATTTCGGGTCGCACGTCATGCGCGGCGCAGAAGTCCAGCATCTCCTGAGTCTCGGCGATGCCGCCGATCAACGAACCGGCCAGGCGGCGGCGGCCGAACACCAGCGAAGCAGCCGCCACCGACATGGGGCGCTCGGGCATCCCGAGTTCTACCAGAGTGCCGTCGAGCTTCAGCAGTTTCAGATAGGCGTCGAGATCGAGGTTGGCCGAGACGGTGTTCAAAATGAGATCGAAAGAGCCGGAAAGTGTTTCGAACGTCGCCGGGTCGGAGGTGGCGTAGTACTCGTCGGCGCCCAGTCGCAGGCCGTCCTCCATTTTCTTCAGGGACTGGCTCAGCACGGTCACTTTCGCACCCATCGCATGGGCAAGCTTGACGCCCATGTGGCCCAACCCGCCGAGGCCGATCACGGCGACGCTTGAGCCGGGGCCTGCATTCCAGTGGCGCAGAGGCGAATACAGCGTGATGCCTGCGCACAACAGCGGCGCGGCGCCGTCCAGTGGAAGGCTGTCGGGGATGTGCAACACGTAGTTCTCGTCGACGACGATGGCCCCGCTGTAACCGCCCTGGGTCGGCTCGCCGTCACGGCCGACGCCGTTGTAGGTGCCGACCATTCCGGGGTTGGTGCAGTACTGCTCCTCACCCGCCCGGCACTGGGCGCACTGCCGGCAACTGTCCACGAAGCAGCCGACGCCGACGCGATCACCCACCTTGAACTTGCTGACCTCCGAGCCGATCTCGGTGACGATGCCCGCAATCTCGTGGCCCGGCACCATCGGATATTCGACGTCGCCCCACTCGCCCTTGACGGTGTGGATGTCGGAGTGACAGATGCCCGCGAAATGGATGTCGAATGCCACATCGTGTGGGCCGACGTCGCGACGGGTGATGGTGGTCTCGGTCAGCGGCGTAGTGGCCGACGTGGCGGCGTACGCGGAAACAGTGGTCATAGCGGCCTTCTACCTCGAGTAATCGCAATGAAATTCGCCGCGACAATGCGGCACACAACATGAGAACGGCCGAACGGTGTCCGTTCTTCCCTGAATAAGTGTGAGGTATTTCCTAAAGTCCAGGCGCGCGGAAGGCGCCGTTGAACGACACCCGCTCATAGCGCGCCACCGCGGCGGCCGTGTACGGATCGCTGTCGACGATGGCTTGTGCCTCGTCGGCGCTGATATCCCCGGTCAGCAGGATCGCTCCCGACTCGTCTTCCAAGCGGCCCGCCAGCACGATGCGGCCCGCGGCGACCTCGCCCTTGAGCCACTCCAGATGCGCGGGCCGGGTCTGGTTGACGATGTCAGGCGGCTGCAAATAGGTGGATCTCAAGACGTGGAACACCCTCGCCAGGCTAGTTGATCGGGGCGTTGATCCACGGCAGGTCGGCCAGTATCCCGCGGGCCGCGACGATGCCCTCGCCGGTCTGCCACACCTCGTTGTTGACCGCGAAGATCCGGTTGTCGCGATTGGCGGACAGCTTCTTCCACGCGTCGCTCTCCAACACCCGTGGCGCGCGGTCCCTGGCCGCGGGGGAATCGAACGAGATGTAGACGATGTCGCCGTCGGCCGCCGAGAAGTCGGGAGCGTTGTCCAAGTCGGTGTCGGTGATGCCGATCTCGACATTCGCGAGATTGCACACTCCGAGCACTCTAGCTT
>CAZOIX010000715.1:0-2937 GCA_964579685.1 uncultured Mycobacterium sp. | reverse complement strand
CGAGAACGGAGAGCCGAAGGTCAGGGCTGGTGCACAAATTCCCGAGGCTCCGGGCCTGTTCTTTGCGGGCTTCAGCTTCGGGCTGTTCGCCTTGCTGCCCTACCTAGAAGGCGATGCGCGGGGGATCACCCAGGCGATCACTGGCGAGACCAAAATGGGTTGGCCCCTGCGGCGCCCGCTGAAGATCGGGGCCCTGGCGCCCTGACTAGAGCTTCGATACCGGGGCGTGGTTGTGCATCAGCTTGACCCGGCCCGAACTGCCGAAGTCGATCAGCGACATCGCCGATTCCCCGACACCGGAGACCTCTTCGACGCGGCCGAGGCCGTACTTGTCGTGGTTGACACGATCGCCCGGCTCCAGAACGAGCAACGGTCGCTTCCCGGCGCCGGAGCGCGCCGGTGACGGCCGCGGCGTACCGAACCGGCCCGCCCCACTCACCGGGGCGGGCATCGACGGGCCGGGGTCGGTGCGCCGCCAGTCGATCAGGTGCTGCGGAATCTCTTTGAGGAAGCGCGATTCCGGATTCAGCATCGGCTGGCCCCACGACGAGCGGATCTTTGCCCGGCTCACATAGAGCCGCTGGCGGGCACGGGTGATGCCGACGTAGGCCAGCCGTCGCTCCTCGGACAGCTCGGTCGGATCCCCCAGCGCCCGCATGTGCGGGAACATGCCGTCCTCCCAGCCCGTCACGAACACCACCGGAAACTCGAGCCCCTTGGCGGTGTGCAGAGTCATCATCGTCACCACGCCCGCGCCGTGCTCCGGTAGCTCGTCGGCATCGGCGACCAACGACACCCGCTCCAGGAACTTGGCCAGCACTCCGGTGTCGGGGATGTCTTCGTCCTCGGGCTCGTCGAGTGCCTCCGCATTGGCCAGGTCGGTGCTGAATTCGTGTGCGACGCTCACTAATTCGTTGAGGTTGTCTAGCCGCGCGAGGTCTTGGGGGTCACTCGATGATTCGAGTTCGGTGCGATATCCGGTGCGATCGAGCACCGCCTCGACGAGTTCGCCCAGTTCACCATCCAGCCGTCCGCGCAGTTCGTCGAGCATGGCGACGAAGGACGCGATCGCCTTCTCCGAGCGGGTGTTCAGCATCGGCACCCTGCCGTCGGCGGCAGCCTGCAGCGCATCGTTGAAGCTGCCGCCGGTGTTCTCCGCGTACACCGCCACACACGCCTCGGCCCGATCGCCGATGCCGCGCCGCGGGGTGTTCAGGATGCGCCGCATGCTGACCGAGTCACCGGGATTGTCCAGCACGCGTAGGTAGGCGACGATGTCGCGGATCTCCCGCCGCTCGTAAAAGCGAACGCCGCCAACGACTTTGTAGGGAATGCCGGCCCTGATGAATACCTCCTCCAGGGCGCGTGAGGAATTGTTGGTGCGATAGAACACCGCGACGTCGTTGTAGGAGATATCCCCCCGGTCGGCCAGGGCGTCGATCTCTCCGGCGACGAATCGCGCTTCGTCATGCTCGTTGTCGGCGACGTATCCGACGATCAGCTCACCCTCGCCGGAATCGGTCCACAGCCGCTTCTCGCGACGCCCGGCGTTACGCGAGATCACCGAGTTGGCCGCCGACAGAATGTTTTGTGTCGAGCGGTAGTTCTGCTCCAGCAGAATCGTTGTGGCGTCGGGGAAGTCGCGTTCGAAGTCCTCGATGTTGCGAATGGTCGCGCCGCGGAACGCGTAGATGGACTGGTCGGCGTCGCCGACGACACACAGCTCGGCCGGGGCGACAGCGGCCGGATCGTCTCCCGGGCTCTCCCTTCCTACCAGCTCTCGCACCAGGACGTACTGCGCATGGTTGGTGTCCTGATACTCGTCGACCAGGATGTGCCGGAAACGCCGCCGGTAGTACTGGGCGATCTGCGGAAAGGCTTGTAGTACGGCGACCGTCTCGCCGATGAGGTCGTCGAAGTCCAGTGCGTTGGCCGCACGCAGACGCCGTTGGTACTCCCCGTAGACGTCGGCGATGATGCGTGGCAGTTCCTCGCCGGCCTCCGACGCTTCGGCGGCCGCCTGCTCGGGCCCGATCAGTTCGTTCTTGTGATTGGAGATGCCGTTGGCCAACAACCGCGGCGAGTACCGCTTGGTGTCCAGCCCCATGTCCTTGCCGATCATCAGCAGCAACCGTCGCGAATCGTCGGCGTCGTAGATCGAGAAATTCGAGTTGAGCCCGGGCAGCAACGAGGCCTGGTTACGCAGGATGCGCACACACGTCGAGTGGAACGTCGACACCCACATCGAGCGTGCGCGCGGGCCCACCAGGTCGACCACCCGTTCGCGCATCTCGGCGGCGGCCTTGTTGGTGAACGTGATGGCCAGCACCTGCCCGACGCCGACCTCACGGGCGGCCAGCAGGTAGGCGATCCGGCGGGTCAGCACGGCTGTCTTGCCCGACCCCGCCCCGGCGACGATGAGCAGGGGCGAGCCCTCGTGCAGCACCGCCTGACGCTGCTGCAAATTCAGCCCGTCGAGCAATTGATCGGTTTCGGTGGCCGCGGAATCAAGAGACATGTCATGTCTGAACTTACCGCTGCCCAGCGACACTTTGCGCCGACGCGACCATTGGTGGCACACTCAATGAGTGCCGATGCAGCAAGGACGATTTTTCTACGGGTACCGGCCAGTGGTGCCCGTGGTCTAGCTGCTTGACAGAGCCCCGCGGTCCGCTTCTGGATCCGGGGCTCGTTTCTTGTGTGAGGCCCGGAACCGGATGCAGTCCGAACCCCCACACAACGAGAATGCGAGACGACCGATATGACGATCGAAGCCGAACAATTGCCAGACATAGACGACCTCCGCCAGGAAATCGACCGCCTGGATGCGGCGATCTTGGACGCGGTAAAGCGCCGCACCGAGGTGTCCAAGCTCATCGGGACGGCCCGGATGGCATCCGGCGGCACCCGCCTCGTCCACAGCCGTGAGATGAAGGT
>CAZOIX010000714.1:0-2946 GCA_964579685.1 uncultured Mycobacterium sp. | reverse complement strand
GCTGAGGGGGATGCGGGCGGCGAACTGTGCGATCACGAGGGCGACGAGTGTCTGCCCGATGGCCACGACGACCCACAGCCAGATCCCGACCGGTCCGGCGTTGCGCAACACGTCGTCGTAGGTGCCGAAGACGCCGACGGCCACCGAGATGAAGGCGAACGAGAGCGCGAACACTTGGAACTGGCCGAGCGTCCGCTTCAACTCGGGTTCGTACCCGCAGTCCTCACAGAACTCGTCGGCTACTTGCGCGGCGGGAGAAACCTCGGTCATCTCCTGGCCTCCTGTCGCCGAGATGGGTGCTCAGACTTTAGCGAGCCCAGTGCGCATATTCGCATGGTTTGACGTTTCCGAGAGTTTTCCCGGGGGCGGTGACCGAGCGCCGGAATCTCCGGTGCCGGACGTGGTTTCAGCAGCAGCCACACCGCAGCCGAGGACGCCAGGAGCAGAAGCGAGCCGGCCCCTGCTGCGACCGCCAGGCCTTCGGTGAACGCCCGTTGCGCGGATGTCAGCAGAGCCTGGGCGTTTTCGGCCGACAGTGCGCCCACCGCGTGGTGGGCAGCGCCAAGCGTTTCCCTGGCATACGCCGCCACGTCATCGTCGATGCCCGGCGGAATCGTCAACTCACGGTAGGTGGCGGCGCCGATGGAGCCGAGAACCGCGATGCCCAGTGCGGCGCCCAGCTCGTACGCGGTCTCCGAGATCGCCGCTGCCGCACCGGCTCGCTCCGGCGGAACGCTGGCGAGGATGACGTCGTTGGCCACCGTGTAGGCCAGCCCGAGGCCGACACCGACGACGAACAGGGCGACGCCGAGCCGGGGGTAGGCGGTCGACGGGCTGAGCGTCGTCAGTGACGCCATGGCGAAACCGATGAGCGCCAACCCGGTTGCCAGCACCGCGCGCCGGGACCAGAAGCGCACGGCGATGCCGGCCAGTACGCCGAAGACCATCGCGGCCAGTGCGGTAGGCAGCTCGGCGAGTCCGGCGATCAAGGGGCTGTAGCCGTGGACGAGTTGGAAGTACTGCGAGAGAAAGAAGACCACGCCCGAGAGGCCGAGCACCGAAAGCAGGTTCGCGGCGACCACACCCGAAAACGCGCGGTTGCAGAACAGCCGGATATCGATCAGCGGGTCGGATAGCCGTAGTTGCCGCCTGACGAACAGCGTCAACGCCGCGGCGCCGACCACGCCGATGGCCAGTGCGTCGACGTGAAGGCCGTGGTGTACGCCTTCCTTGAGTGCGTACACGAGGCCGAGCATTCCCACGAGCGAGAGCCCGACACTCGGCAGGTCCCACGGCCCCGGTGCGGGGTCGCGCATTTCCGGCAGCAACACGAACCCGCCGACCATCAGCACCACGATCACCGGGACGTTGACCAAAAAGACCGAGCCCCACCAGAAATGCTCGAGCAGGATCCCACCGACGACGGGACCCAGCGCGGTGCCTGCCGAGAAGACAGCGGCCCAGATACCCACCGCGACACTGCGTTCCCGGGGGTCGGGGAACAGGGCTCGGATCAGCGCGAGGGTTGACGGAGCCAGGGTCGCTCCGGCGACCGCAAGGAGCGCGCGCCCACCGATCAGCAGCTCGGCGGTCGGCGCATACGCCGTCGCCATCGACACGATCGCGAAGCCGAATGCGGCACCGAGCAATAGCTTCTTGTGCCCGATGCGGTCGCCCAGACCGCCCATCGTGACGAGCAGACCGGCCAGGACGAACGAGTAGATGTCGCCGATCCACAGCATCTGTGTCCCGGTGGCTTCGAGGTCCCTGCTGATGAACGGTGCGGCCACCGCCAGCACCGTGGCGTCCACACCGATCAGCAGGACTCCGAGGGCGAGCACACCGAGTGCCGACCACCTGCGCATCATGACTCACCTCTCCGGGTTCGACCGGATTAGGCGGTGGGTGGGCAGTAGGCGTCGACGAAGACGGTGACCAGGCCGTTGGTGTCGCCGTGGTGCTGGTGGCGTTCCTGGCGGGTGGAGATGATCGAGCAGTGGTCCAGCGGGGTGGCGGTGCTGGTGTTGACGGTGACGCGGAAGCCCTGATCCTTCAGGTCGGTCACGGTGTCTTGGGCGGTGGGCGCGGTGGGGGCTGCACCGTCGAGGGAGGCGGGGTCGGCGTCGGCGTGCGCGGCGCCGGCCAGGCCGATCGCCAGGGCGCTCAGCACCGGGGCCGCGAGGGCGGTGAGGGCGATCTTGGTGGTTGCGGTGGTGGTCATGATGTCCCTGGCTTTCGGTGGTCTGTTCCGGGTGAACCGGCTGATCACAAAGCTATGGCCCTCATATGGGCTCAGACATCAGGAGAAAGATGTGTTTGCTGGCAGCCCTATGGGGCAAAAGATGTAGACGCACTCACGCGTGGGGCAGCACCCTGTTCTCGTGGGCCCAGGCCGCGGCGGCCGTGCGGGATGAGACGTCGAGCTTGACGAAGATGTTCGCCAGGTGCCTGCCGACGGTCTTTTCGCTGATGAACAGGTGTTTTGCGACGTCGCGATTGGACGCTCCCGCGGCGATGAGGGCGAGAACCTCGACTTCCCGCTTGGTCAGCCCGCCGGGCGCCTCCGCGTTGGTCGTCAGGGTCGGCTGCGCGCCGAGTTCTCGGTATATCGATGCGGCGCTGGCGGCGTCGGCCGCGGCGCCGGTGCTGTCGCCGGCCGTTTGTCGGGCAAGGGCCATCCACTCGCAGACCTGCGCCATCTCGTAACGGCGTTGGGTGTTGCGGTACCGGCGCAACGCGTCCTGCAGGATGGGCAGTGCCTCGGCCGCGGCGCCCTGCTTGACGAGCACCGCGCCGCGGGCGTGCAGCGCCCATGCCCGAAAGCCGGGGGAGTCGTATTTCTCGGCGCCTTCCTCGAGCTCGCGGCAGTACCGGTCAGCCTCGTCGACACGGCCGCGCGCCAGTGCGATCTCGATCGCGGCGGGCAGCAGCCGGATGCGGGTGATC
>CAZOIX010000713.1:0-2955 GCA_964579685.1 uncultured Mycobacterium sp. | reverse complement strand
TCCAGATAGCGCTCGAGGTTGCGGTGCATGTTGATCACGCGACGTTCCTCGTTCGACAGCACCAGATGGGTGAACCCCGGCTGATGGAGGCCGCGCTGAAGCCCCGCCAACACCTCGATGTCCTGCGTGAGCACCAGGCCGGGGTGGGCGTCGTCGGCCGTCATCCTGACGTCGACGGGCTTGTTCCGTGGCGCGTCGGGCGGCATCCGCATCCACACCGTCATCATCAGTTCGCCTCGATCGGGATCGGGTCCCGGTCGGGAGGTCAGCACCGTCAGGTGGTCGGCGTTGGTGAGCAGCGACATGTTCGGGAACACGTTGTACTGGTGCAGGCGCAGGACCTGATCGGTCGTGGCCCAACTGAGGTCGACACCGCGGCTGTCGGCGAAAGCCTTGGTCCGCGTGGCGATGACCTCGGCCGCTGGCAGCCCTTGCTGATCGGCTGGGAACGCTGTTCCCTCTTCGACACCCATCAGCGCGCCCTGTGTGCAGACGTAGGCGTCCCACACCTCGGCGTCGGTCAGGGCCTGCGTGATGCTCGGACTCGGCACGCCGTAGAGCTGTTCGGACTTTCCGGTGTGCCCCCAGATGACTTGCGGGGCATAGACGTCGTCCATGCACCTGTGCAGTTCGGGGTGCAAGGTCTGAATGTGATACGTCTCGCTGAACCCGTCGGCGATCGTCTTCCAGTTCGCGTCGACCTCGATGGTCATGGTGGCGTAGCACCGGAACTCGCCGAGCCGGTTCCACGCGATGTCGTCGGGCATCGTTTCCAGGTAGTCACGCAACGGCATGGCGTCGGCATCGAGGTTGACGAAGATCAGCCGTTCCCATGTCTCCACTCGCACGGGCAACAACCCGAGATCCGCCAACTTCAGCGTGCCGAAGCCCTTGCGGTGCGGGACGCGCTTGAGTGATCCGGACAGGTCCCACGTCCACCCGTGATAGCCGCATCGCAGCTCGCGAAGGTCCGCGCCGGATCCCGCGCACAGCGAGTTACCGCGATGGCGACAGACGTTCTGGAAGGCGCGCAGCGTGCCGTCCTCGCCATGGACGATGAGGACGGAGATCGCCCCGCAGCGGTACTCGAAGTAGTCGCCGCGCTCCGCGACATGGTCGAGCGTGCAGGCCAGCTGCCACACCCTGGGCCACATCCGCTCGACTTCGCGCTTCGCGAACTCCTGCGAGTAGTAGCGCTCGGCAGGCACCAACGTCGGGCGCAGCGGCGGTGTCCCGATCGCATCCTCGCGCCGAGTACGGGCCGGGTTGCCGACCACAGGACCCGGCTGCGCCGTCTGGGTCATATTCGCCCCTCCGAATCCGGCTGGCCGCCTCCTGTAACGGTGTTACATTGGCCACCATAACCGCTGCACGGATGTCGAGGGAGTAAATCGTGTTCGACCTGAAGATCACTGGCGGAACCGTGGTGGACGGCACCGGCGCGGACCGGTTCCAGGCCGACGTGGCCATCAAGGACGGTCGGATCGTCGAGATTCATCGCCGGGGGCCCGGCGACGCGGCGCTGGAGGGCGACGCGGCCGAGACCATCGACGCGACGGGCAAGCTTGTCGCGCCGGGGTTCGTCGACATCCACACCCACTACGACGGGCAGGTGAGCTGGGACAGCTCGCTGGAGCCGTCGAGCGGGCACGGCGTGACAACCGTCGTCGCGGGCAACTGTGGTGTCGGGTTCGCGCCGGTGCGCCCGGGCCAGGAAGACTGGCTGATCGGCTTGATGGAGGGCGTCGAAGACATCCCCGGTACCGCGCTGACCGAAGGCATCTCGTGGGGCTGGGAGACGTACCCGGAGTACCTCGACATCATCGAGAAGCAGGAATTCGCCGTGGATGTCGGCAGCCAGATCGCCCACGGTTCGGTTCGTGCCTACGCAATGGGTGAGCGCGGAGCGCGCAATGAACCGGCGTCGCCCGACGACATCGCTGCCATGGCCCGCATCGTGCAGGAAGGTATCGAGGCGGGTGCACTGGGCTTTTCGACGTCACGCACTCTCGGGCACCGCGCCATCGACGGCGAGCCCGTTCCTGGAACCTATGCCGCAGAGGATGAGTTGTTCGGGCTCGGGCGGGCCATGGCGGCCGGTGGGCGCGCGGTGTTCGAGTTGGCCCCGCAGGGGGTTGCCGGCGAGGACATCATCGCGCCGAAGAAGGAACTGGAATGGATGCAGCGGCTGGGGGCCGAGATCGACCGGCCCATCTCGTTCGGCATGATCCAGGTCGACGCGGCGCCGGACCTCTGGCGGGAACAACTGGACATCTCGGCAGCGGCCCACGCGGCGGGCAGCCAGCTGTACCCGCAGATCGCGGCGCGTCCGTTCGGCATGCTGTTCGGATTTCCCGGGCATCACGCCTTCACGCATCGACCGACGTTCCGCCGGCTGAAGGCCGAGTGTGATCGCCACGAGCTGGCGACACGGCTCGCCGATCCCGCGGTGAAGGCCGCGATCCTGTCCGAAGACGACCTTCCGCCCGACCCGGCCAAGCTGTTCGACAACATGTTCGCGCTCGTTCAGTACTCGCTGGGCCGCATCTATGCCCTCGGCGACCCGCCGGACTACGAACCGACCGTCGAGCGCACCGTCGAGAAGATCGCCAGTGACCGCGGTGACGATCCGCTGTCCACGCTGTATGACCTGATGCTCGAGGACGATGCGACGGCCATGTTGATGCTGCCGTTCTACAACTATTTCTACGGCAACCATGACGCGATCCGCGAGATGCTGATGCACCCTGCAGGCGTCGTGGGACTGTCCGACGGCGGTGCGCACTGCGGCATGATCTGTGACGCGTCGTATCCGACGTTCCTGTTGACACATTGGGCGCGGGATCGTCACCGCGGGGAGAAACTGCCGCTGGAGTACTTGGTGCGCAAGCAATCTCACGATACCGCCCAGTTGTTCGGGCTGACCGATCGTGGTGTCATCCAGAAGGGCAAGAA
>CAZOIX010000712.1:0-2959 GCA_964579685.1 uncultured Mycobacterium sp. | reverse complement strand
AGCGGTGGCCGATGGTGCCCTCGGCATACTTGTCGGAGAACCAGGTCCCCATCGTCAGCAGCACCGCGGGTGAGGCGTAGTTCTCGCTGGCGATCAGCTTGAGCGAATCCCGCTGGTCGGCAAGCTCTTTGCGGGTGGCGGCCGCGATGCGCGGTTCCACTGATTCGATGACCTGCAGAGCCGCCCGATAGGCAGCGCTTGCGGTGTCTGCGTACTCGGCGCCTGGCGCTGCTGCTGAGGTCGTGGTGGATTCTGCAGTCATGCAGGTCAGCCTACGACTCGATGCTGACCCAGGGTTCGGCACCTTGCTCAAGCGGCCCGCAACGACGATGGGATCAGCGGCTCGTCGAGCAGCCGGCCGAACCGCTCGGCGAGGGCCACGTCGGCCGGCCGGGCCTCCAGCCACGCCCTCAGCAGCCGATAACCCTCAACGTAGGTGCTCGTGTAGGCACGCCACAGCGGCGAGGACAAGAACCGCAGCATCTTCCGGGCCCGCTCGTCGTTGACCAGCAGCCAGCGCTTGAGGAACTCGACGACCTCGTCGACGTCGCGATGCTCGTCGTGCAGCATCAGCGCAGCGTCCTGGCGCACGTCGGCCAGCGCCGCGGCCGCTTCGGAAACGGCCTGCGCGCGGTCCCCGTCAAAGCCCAGACCCAGATCGGCATAGATCTCACCCGCCCAGGTACCCCAGTCCGGGCCGATCGCCGCGTACAGCGCCAGGTCGGCCAGGCCCTCGGCCATCAGGCACTGCGGGGTGTTCACCAGGAAGATCGTCTGCTCAGCCTGCCCTTTGACCTCGACGAGCCCGGCCTCTTTGCGGCAGTGCTCGGTGTGATGTCCGGGATAGGACTCATGCGCCACCAGTCGAGGCAAGTTGGACATCTGCTGCTTCAGATCGGCGTTGACGGCCACCGTCGATTTGAAGCCGCCCAGGTAGTAGTTGAACCCCGACCACGGCTTGTCGGTCACGACCTCGTAGGTGATCGTTTCGGCGTCGGGCAGCGGGTACTCGGCGCGCACCCGGTCACGCAGTGCGCTGGAAAACGCGTGAATACACTCCTCCAGCCGGTCGGGCGGCACCTCTTCGCCCGCGCGATAGTCGGCCATACGCGTGGCCAGCGAGCCGGTGCCGCCGAGCGCATCGTCGAGCTTGACGTGCGCCTGCCGGTACTGCTCGGGATCACCCTTGGCGATCCGCACATCGAAATACGCCTCGACTTCGTCGACGAAGCCGACATCCTGGCCCGAGAATTTGCGGCCGGCGCAGGCCAGCGCACGCAGATGCGCGCCGACGAAGTCCGCCCGCCCCGGTTCCAGCTCGCTGTCCGCGTTCAGTTCGGCCAGCAGCCGTTCGGCCTGACGGGCGAGGTCGGCGGGCTCGGGAGCCGGCTCGTCGGCGACGACGCGCCGCAGTTCGGGGTCCCCGGTGAACGAGTCGACGTAGCCTTCCTCGATCCTGTCGAAACGCAACCCGAGCATCAGATAGTCACGGACTAACGGATCTGGGGTGCTGGCGTTCATGTGTTCAACGCTAACTGCAAGACTGGACGCATGCCGCGGCTGAGCGAGCCGAGCCCCTATGTGGAGTTCGACCGGAGTGAGTGGCGTGCGTTGCGCATGTCGACGCCGTTGAAGTTGCGCGAGGACGAACTGCAACGACTGCGCGGTCTCGGCGAGAAGCTCGATCTGCTCGAGGTCGAAGAGGTCTACCTGCCGCTGGCCCGTCTCATCCACCTGCAGGTCGCCGCCCGTCAGGCGCTGTTCGCCACGACGGCACAGTTCCTCGGCGAGCCGCAACAGAATCCGGACCGGCCGGTGCCGTTCATCATCGGCGTGGCGGGCAGTGTCGCCGTCGGCAAGTCGACCACCGCGCGTGTGCTGCAGGCACTGTTGGCGCGCTGGGAGCACCATCCGCGGGTCGACCTGGTGACCACTGACGGATTCCTGTACCCGAACGCCGAATTGTCCCGACGGAACCTGATGCACCGCAAGGGCTTTCCGGAGAGCTACGACCGCAGGGCACTGATGCGCTTTGTGACGACGGTGAAATCCGGCGCAGACGCGACATGCGCACCGGTGTATTCGCACCTTCTGTATGACATCGTCGCCGGCGAGAAGCAGATGATCAGGCATCCCGACATCCTCATCCTCGAGGGCCTCAACGTGCTGCAAACCGGTCCGGCACTGATGGTTTCGGACCTTTTCGATTTCTCGGTCTACGTCGACGCCCGCATCGAGGACATCGAGCAGTGGTACGTCTCCCGGTTCCTGTCGATGCGCGCGGGCGCATTCGCCGACCCGGCCTCGCACTTCCACCACTACTCGACGCTCACCGACGATCAGGCCGTGTTCGCCGCGCGCGACATCTGGCATTCGATCAACCGGCCCAACCTCATCGAGAACATCCTGCCGACGCGGCCACGGGCCACGCTGGTGCTGCGCAAGGACGCCGATCACTCGATCAATCGGCTCAGGCTGCGCAAGCTCTAGACCCGATCACAACGTCGGCCTGAGAGCCCCTACTTCTTGATGCGGCGCACTCCCTGGTACTGCAGTTCGGCCATCACGAGCGTGTAGACGCCCGTCGCCAGCGTCGCCACCACGCCGAAGGTGGTCAGCGGGAACACATCTGCGAGCACGAACACCACGCTCGCGACGGCATAGAAAACGTTTCCGACGGCGATCACGATGCCGGTCTGTTTCACCGACGGCCTTGCGGCCAACGCGAAGACACCAACGGCGAACGCGATGAAGAAGGCACCGACCACGTATTCGAAAGCGACCGACGTGCCCGAGATCTTCGCGACCCAGCCCGCCAGGGCGACGCCGGCGATTCCCATGACGGCGCTACACGTCGCGTCCAGGCGCAACGCGAAGCGCAGGAACGAATCGTTGGAGTTGCGCAGCTTCGGTGTGGTGGTGGCGGTCATGCTAATTTCCTTTCCGGGGGAGGGGGTGG
>CAZOIX010000711.1:0-2964 GCA_964579685.1 uncultured Mycobacterium sp. | reverse complement strand
GGCCCGCGACGATGAGCGACGTCCGTCCACCCATGCAGTAGCCAGTGGTTCCGAATGCCTCGCCGCTGACCTCGGGCCGCGACACCAGGTAGTCGAAGAATGCATTCGCATCAGCGGTCATGATGTCCGGCGTCACCTTCGAGATCATGGAGAAGAGCCGCTTGCGTTCACTTTCGTTGTTGAACACCGACGCCATCTCGAAGGGCGCCCAGTCGCCGTCGCGGTAGTACATGTCGGGCACGAGCACGGCGTAGCCGTAGGCGGCGAGTTGGTCGCCCATCTCGCGAAACGTCTGGCGGGCGCCACCGGCGTCTGGGTACATGACGACGCCTGGCCACGGGCCGTCGCCGTCGGGGGTGTGCAGGGTGACCGCGCAGGTGCCGTCGGCGGTGGTGATGCTGTCGGTGATCATCGGCATGCCTTCGGTTCTACTCCTGTCCCCGGGACGTAAGCTGACCGAGTGCCGGTCACTGGGTCGATGAGTACGCCGTACGAAGACCTCCTTCGACTGGTGCTCGAGCGCGGCACCCCGAAATCCGACCGCACCGGCACCGGCACCCGCAGCCTGTTCGGGCACCAGATGCGCTACGACCTGACGGCCGGATTTCCGCTGCTCACCACCAAGAAGGTGCACACCAAGTCGATCGTCTACGAGCTGCTCTGGTTCCTGCGGGGCGACTCGAACGTGCGCTGGCTGCAGGAGCACGGCGTCACGATCTGGGACGAATGGGCCTCCGACACAGGTGATCTCGGCCCGGTGTATGGCGTGCAGTGGCGATCGTGGCCGACGCCTTCGGGTGAGCACATCGATCAGATCAGCGCGGCATTGGAGCTGCTCAAGACCGACCCGGATTCCCGCCGCAACATCGTGTCGGCGTGGAACGTGGGGGAGATCCCGCAGATGGCGCTGCCGCCGTGCCACGCGTTCTTCCAGTTCTACGTCGCCGACGGCAGGCTGAGTTGCCAGCTCTACCAGCGCAGCGCCGACCTTTTCCTCGGCGTGCCGTTCAACATCGCCAGCTACGCGCTGCTGACCCACATGATGGCGGCGCAGGCCGGCCTGGGGGTGGGTGAGTTCATCTGGACCGGCGGTGACTGTCACATCTACGACAATCACCTCGAGCAGGTCACCGAACAGCTCAGTCGGGAGCCGCGGGCCTATCCAGAACTTGTTCTGGCACCTCGTGATTCGATCTTCGACTACACCTACGACGATGTCGTGATCAAGAATTACGACCCGCACCCGGCGATCAAGGCCCCCGTCGCGGTATGACGGCCGTATGACGACAGTCGGGCTGATCTGGGCCCAGTCGAGTAGTGGTGTCATCGGCCGTGCCGGCGGCATTCCGTGGCGACTGCCCGAGGACCAGGCGCGGTTCAAAGAACTGACCATGGGACGCACGGTCGTGATGGGACGACTGACCTGGGAATCGCTGCCGGCCAAGGTGCGGCCGCTACCCGGGCGGAAAAATGTCGTACTCACGCGTCAGGCTGACTACATGGCTGACGGTGCACATGTGGTTCCCCTGCTTCAGGACGCTCTGACCGACGACATCACGTGGGTGATCGGCGGCGCACAGATCTATCGGCTCGCGCTGCCGCTCGCGACGCGGTGCGAGGTCACCGAGGTGGAGATCGACCTGCCCCGCGACGACGGTGATGCGGTGGCTCCCACGCTGGATGAACACTGGGTAGGCACCGCAGGGGAGTGGCTGACCAGCTCCTCGGGTCTGCGCTACCGGTTCTTCAGCTACGTTCGCCCGTGAGCTCGCTGACCGCCAGGCAGGCCCGGCGGATCGCCGTCGCCGCGCAGGGCTTCGCCGAACCGAGACCCTCCGGTGTAGTCACGCGCGCGCACCTTCGCCGGCTGGTGTCGCGGATCCAGCTGCTGCAAATCGATTCGGTGTCTGTCGCGGTGCGCGCCCACTACGCGCCGGTGTTCAGTCGGCTGGGTCCGTACGACCGTGACGTCCTGGATCGTGCGGCGTGGAGTCACACCGCCCGCTCACCGAGGCTGCTCGTCGAATACTGGGCGCACGAGGCCGCCTTGATGGCGGTCGACGACTGGCCCCTGCTGCGCTGGCGGATGCGCGAGTACACCCACGGCCGGTGGGGGAAGGAGATCGTCAAGAAGAACCCGCGGCTGGCCGACGACATCGTCGCCGCGGTGGCCGAGCTGGGTCCGTCGACCGCGGGCCAGATCGAGGAGCATCTGGGCGCCGCACAGCGCGGCCGTAAGGGACCGTGGTGGGACCGCAGCGACACCAAATGGGTGACCGAGGCGTTGTGGTCGTCGGGCATGCTGACGACGGCCACCCGGGTGGGGTTCGCTCGCCACTACGACCTCACCGAGCGCGTGTTGCCACCCGAGGTGGTCAGCCGACAGGTCGATGACGACGAGGCGGTGCGGGAGCTGACCCTGCGTGCCGCCGGCGCGCTGGGCGTCGGCACCGAGGCCGATATCCGCGACTACTTCCGGCTCAGCCCGAAGCAGAGCAAGCCGGCGGTCGCCAAGCTGGTGGCCGACGGTCAGTTGGAAACCGTCGAGGTGGACGGATGGGCGGCGCCGGCCTATATGCCTGCGGAACAGATCGTGCCTCGGCGTGACCGCGGGACGGCGCTGCTGTGTCCGTTCGACCCGTTGATCTTCTTCCGGCCGCGCGTGGAGCGGCTCTGGCAATTCCATTACCGCATAGAGATTTACACGCCTGCGCCCAAGCGTCAGTTCGGCTATTACGTCTGGCCGTTCCTGATGGATGGCCGACTCGTCGGCCGGGTCGACCTGAAAGCCGATCGCACACAGGGCGCCTTGAAAGTCCTCGGCGCGTTCGTCGAACCGGGGGAGCAGCCGTCGCGCGTCGCGGCCGCACTCGCGCCGCAGCTGCAGACGATGGCGACGTGGCTGGGACTCGGCGGCGTGTCGGTCGGGCAGCGGGGCGACCTGGTGGCGCCGCTGTCTCAGGC
>CAZOIX010000710.1:0-2970 GCA_964579685.1 uncultured Mycobacterium sp. | reverse complement strand
ACGCCATGTCGACCCGCAACGTGTCCAGCACCCGAAGTGCCTGTTCACCCACCGTCGCCTGCGTGATCCCGCGCACCCTGCCGCCGAGTAGTTGGAGCGAGACCGAGGGCAGCGCGGCCAGGCGGGCGGCGATCGGCACCGAGTTGGTGACCACGACGAGTTCCCGATCGTCGGGGAGATGGGCGGCGATGCGCGCCGTCGTGGTGCCGGCGTCCAGCAGGATCGTGGCGCCGCTCGGTGGCAGAAGGTCGGCGGCCGCCCGCGCGATGGCGTCCTTGTGCTCGGCCCTGGTGGTTTCGCGTTCACCGACCCCGGCCTCGACGAGGTGCAGTGCGCGCACCGGTACCGCGCCGCCGTGCACCCGGCGCAGCACTCCGGCCTTGTCCAGCGCGGCGAGATCCCGCCGGACGGTCTCGGTGGTGACGTCGTAGGTCTGCGCCAATTCGGCCACCGACGCACGACCGTTCGCCATCACCAGCGAGGCGATCGCTTGCTGACGCTCTTCGGCGTACATCTGACTCCGTATGTGTGGGTATCGGACTGATTGAATATTGATTTATTTGGTTTTACTCCCGTTTGTGTTGACTTGTCAACCATTTCTTGTAATCTGCTTCACATGACCGCTTCTTCCGCACCCACCTCACATCCGGCGGACAGCACGTCGGCTGACTTGACACCCGGCACGGTGCTGCGTGGCGTCCCGGTGGTGCCCGGCGTCGCGTACGCGCCGGTGATCCGGCCCGGCCGGCTGCCCTCACTCGACGACGAGTGGACCGGTGACGTCGTCGAATCCGATCGTCGGGCCGAGGCCGACCGATTCACGGCCGCGGCGTCTGTGGTCGCAGCACGACTGCGGGATCGTGCGGCCCTCTCGACGGGCGCCGCATCGGAGGTGCTGGCCGCCACCGCGACCCTGGCGCAGGACCGGGCCTGGCTCGGTGCCGCCGAGAAGCGGATTCACGCGGGTGCACCCGCTGTGCGCGCGGTGATCGGCGCCGTCGAACAGTTCGTCGACATGTTCACCCAGCTCGGGGGACTGATGGCCGAACGGGTGACCGATCTCGTGGACATTCGCGACCGCGTGATCGCCGAACTCAAAGGATTGCCCGAGCCCGGCGTCCCGGTGCCCGCGGTGTCGTCGATCCTGTGTGCGGACGATCTCGCCCCGGCCGACACCGCAGGTCTTGACCCGACGCTCGTCGTCGCACTGGCCACCTCGCTGGGGGGACCCACCAGCCACACCGCGATCATTGCGCGCCAGCTCGGCATCCCGTGTGTGGTGGCCGTCGACGGGCTGGCCGCCGTCAGCGCCGACACGATGGTCCTTGTCGACGGCACGGCGGGCACCGTCATCGTCATGCCGGACGCCGCAGCCGCCGAGGACGCGGTCGCCGCGGCGAAACGCGACGCCGAACGTGCCGCGCACTGGATCGGCCCCGGCGCCACCTCCGATGGCCACCAGGTCGCTGTCCTCGCCAACGTGCAGGACGGGGCCGCGGCGCGGGCGGCGCGTGCCACAGCGGCCGAGGGCGTCGGCCTGTTCCGCACCGAACTGTCATTCCTGAACCGCGACACCGAACCCACCGTCGCCGAGCAGGCCGATGTCTATGCCGACGTGCTCGAGGCGTTCGCCGGCCACAAGGTGGTCATCAGGACACTCGACGCGGGTTCTGACAAACCCCTGAAGTTCGCCGGGCATCCCGAAGAGGCCAACCCGGCACTCGGCGTTCGGGGCATTCGCATCGCCCACGGGAATCCGGGCCTGTTGGACCGCCAGCTCGAGGCCATCGCCACCGCGGGACGCCGGACCGGTAACCGGCCGTGGGTGATGGCGCCGATGGTCGCCACGGCGGCCGAGGCGCAACACTTTGCGGCGCAGGTGCGCCGTCATGGCCTGACGCCCGGTGTGATGATCGAGGTGCCTGCGGCGGCGCTGCTGGCCGACCGGATCCTCGAGCACGTGGACTTCCTGTCGATCGGCACCAACGACCTGGCCCAGTACACGATGGCCGCCGATCGGATGTCGGCCGATCTGGCCGCGCTCACCGATCCGTGGCAGCCCGCCGTGCTGGCGTTGGTGGCCATGGCGGCACGCGCGGGTGCGGTGGCGGGCAAACCCGTCGGGGTCTGTGGCGAGGCCGCCGCAGACCCGCTGCTGGCATGCGTGCTCGCCGGCCTCGGTGTCACGTCGTTGTCCGCGGCGGCCGCGGCCGTCCAGGTCGTCGGCGCCAGACTCGCGCAGGTGTCGCTGCAGCAGTGCCGGGACGCGGCCGACGCCGTCCTCACCGCCGGCAGTGCGTCCGATGCGCGGGCGGCGGCGATGGCGGCGCTGGGCTGAGGTATCGCGCAGAAATAATTCGGACTGCGGTCCGGTTATCTAAGGCATGCCTGCTATCAGCGCCGACACCCTGACACTGCCGCGGATCGCCGCGGCCCTGCCCACCGACACCGAACGGCCCGTTCGGTCCATCACCACCGGCCCGCGCGGCTACGAGGGCGAGGGCTTTCCCGTCGTGCGGGCCTTCGCCGGCGTGAGCACCGTCGACCTCGATCCGTTCGTGCACATGGACCAGATGGGCGAGGTCGAGTACGAACCCGGCGAGCCGAGAGGCACCGACTGGCATCCGCACCGCGGGTTCGAGACCGTCACCTACATGCTCGACGGCCGGTTCGCCCACCAGGACTCCCACGGTGGTGGCGGCCTGATCACCGACGGCGCCACGCAGTGGATGACGGCAGGGTCGGGGATACTGCACATCGAGACGCCACCCGCCGAACTGGTCGAGAGTGGCGGTCTGTTCCACGGCATCCAGTTGTGGGTGAACCTGCCGCGCCAGGACAAGTTCACGACACCGCGCTATCAGGCCATCGAGGGCGGCCAGGTCAAACTGCTGTCATCCGACGACGGTGGTGCGCTCGTGCGGGTGATCGCGGGCGACGTCGCGGAGCATCGTGGTCCAGGTGTGACTC
>CAZOIX010000709.1:0-2974 GCA_964579685.1 uncultured Mycobacterium sp. | reverse complement strand
CCAAGGAAGTGCTCTCCGATCCGGCCAAGCGCAAGGAGTACGACGAGACACGAAGGCTGTTCGCCAACGGTGGGTTCGGTCGTGGCCGCTTCGGCGGCGGTGGTGGCGGCGGCAACTTCGGATTCAGCACCGACGGCGCCGAGTTCAATTTGAACGACCTGTTCGATGCCGCCGGTCAGACCGGCGGCGCCAACATCGGCGATCTGTTCGGTGGCCTGTTCGGGCGCGGAGCACAACAGCCGCGGCCTTCTCGGCCCCGGCGCGGCAACGACCTCGAGACCGAGACGGAACTGTCCTTCCTCGAGGCCACCAAGGGCGTGATGATGCCGTTGCGGCTCACCAGCCCTGCACCGTGCACGAACTGTCACGGCAGCGGCGCACGGCCGGGTACCAGCCCGAAGGTGTGTCCGAATTGCAACGGTTCCGGCGTGATCAACAGCAACCAGGGTGCGTTCGGGTTCTCCGAACCGTGCACCGAGTGCCGGGGCAGCGGTTCGATCATCGAGCACCCGTGCGAGGAATGCAAAGGTACCGGGGTGACCACCAGGACCCGCACCATCAATGTGCGGATCCCACCTGGCGTCGAGGACGGTCAGCGCATTCGGCTGGCCGGTCAGGGCGAGGCCGGGCTGCGCGGTGCCCCGTCCGGTGATCTGTACGTGACCGTCCACGTCAAGCCGGACAAGGTGTTCGGGCGCAACGGTGACGACCTGACGGTCAGTGTTCCGGTCAGCTTCCACGAATTGGCGCTCGGCACCACGCTTTCGGTGCCCACGCTGGAAGGCAAGGTCGGCGTCCGGGTGCCCAAGGGCACGTCCGACGGCCGGATTCTGCGCGTGCGCGGCCGCGGCGTGCCGAAGCGGTCAGGCGGTCACGGCGATCTGCTCGTCACCGTGAAGGTGGCGGTGCCGCCGGACGTCGAGGGTGAGGCCGCCGAGGCGTTGGAGGCCTATGCGAAGGCCGAGCGGGCCAGCGGGTTCGACCCGCGGGCGAACTGGGCGGGTGCGTAATGCCCAAGCGGTCCAACAACGATGCGCGCACCTTCCTGATCTCGGTCGCCGCGGAGTTGGCCGGCATGCACGCACAGACGCTGCGGACGTACGACCGGCTCGGACTGGTCAGCCCGCAGCGCACCTCCGGCGGCGGGCGACGCTACTCGCAGCACGACGTCGACCTGCTACGAGAGGTTCAGCGGCTGTCGCAGGACGAGGGCGTCAACCTCGCGGGCATCAAGCGGATCATCGAGCTGACCAATCAGGTCGAGGCGCTGCAGGCCCGGTTGCAGGAGATGACGCGCGAGATCGACCAGTTGCGTTCGGCGCCAAGGTCCAAGAGCACTGCGCTGGTCGTCTGGCAGCCGCGCCACAAACGCTAGGTCACCGTGATCGAGAACCGAGCCACCGCCGGCGCGCCGGGTGACGCGCAGCGGTAGTCGCCACGGCGCAGCGAGTCGGTCGGTGCGGCCATGGGCTCGATCGCGATGAGGTCATCAGAGCCCGGTGCGAAGAGTTGGGCTGCGGGATAACCCGTTTCGAACCTCACGTCGATGCGGCGCTGGCCGCCGGTCAGTGAGAACACCGCGCCGTCGGGAACGCTGTCGAAGCCGTCGTCATAGGTCGCCTGCCCGAGCGGGCCGCTGAGCCCCGCGAACGGTTCGTGGGCACCGGTGGGGATGCCTCGGCTGTCCACCGGCAGATGGTGCATCGACGGCGTGGTGAGCTGCCAGTCCTCGCGCGAGACGCCGGGAATCGTGAAGTACGGGTGGTATCCGAAGCACAGCGGCACCGACGCCGACGCCGTCGGCGTCACGGTCGTCTCGATCGTCAGCGTGCGGTCCTCGAGTGTGACGCTTTGAGTCAGGACGTGCGGGAACGGGAATGACGCCAGCAGCTCAGGTGTGTCGAAATCGACGCTCGCGGTCAGCGAGTTCGGCGTTTGTGCCACGACCCGCCACCCCGGGTAGGCGGCGAGCACGCCGTGAATGGGCAGGCCGTGGTCGTCGGTGCGTACGCCGCCCTCGCCGGGAGTCAGGGTGACATCGGTGCCGTTGCTCTCATACTCACGGGCGCTCAACCGGTTTGCCCACGGGTACAGGATCGGTATGCCCATGGTCTTGCCGTTCGTCACATAGGCATCCAGTCCGCGGCGCTGCCCCAGGAATTCGTCGCCGCCGGCTGCCAGCGACGTGCCGATCATTCCGGCGTTGGGGACGAACGTGGCCGTCAGAGAGGACGCAGGGTCCGCGAGCGTGACGCTGTCGAACTCAGCCATGCCTGAAGATCCTGCCACGTCGGTGCGCAGGCTCAGTCGTAGACGATCACCGCGCGCCCGACGAAGTCGCCACGGCCCAGTGCATCGAGGTGGTCGTTGACATCCTCGAAATTGACCTGCGTCACCGAGTCCTTGATCTTGCCGGCCTCGGCGAGCGCGACCACCTCCGTCAGGTCGTTGTAATTGCCCCAGAACGACCCGAACAGCGTGTACTCGCGGCTGACCAACGGGAACAGCGAGATGTCCACCCGGTTGCCGACCAGCCCGACCGAGGCGACGGCGCCCTCGGTGGCCAGCAGTGCGAAGGCCAGCCGGATACTCTGCTCGGCACCCGCGCATTCGATGACGGCGTCGAACTCGCGCCTGCCGGTGGCTTCTTCCAGCGCGTCTCGTACCTGGTCGTCGGACGTGGAGGAGATGTTGATGGTGTGATCGGCACCGTTTTCGGTTGCCAGTGCCAGCTTTTCGGGGTTGCGCGCCAGTGCGACCACGGTGGCCCCGCCGCCGAGCAGCTTGGCGTACTGCACTGCGTACGCGCCGAGGCCGCCGATGCCCATCACCGCCAGCGTCGTGCCCGGCCCCAGTGTCCCTGCGGCGCGCAGCTTCTTCAGACCGCGGTATGGGGTGAGGCCGGCGTCGGTCAGCGGTGCCAGTGAGAGTGGCGAGAGGTTGCCGCTCACCTTGATCAGCTGTTGGTAGGCGA